>JAFGMR010000062.1 GCA_016927425.1 Methanotrichaceae archaeon
GCTAATTGCTTTATCGTATTCGCGTTCATTAGCGTGAATTAGTGGTTTTTTATAACCAACCGCGAATGAACACGAATGAACGCTAATAATTTTTAAAAAATTATTATATTCGATGATATACAAAAACATATAACGCTTTCACCTACGTTTATGGGTGATTAAGTTGACAATACGTCCAAGTGGAACGATGATTCCTTTCCAAATAGTCCGGCGAAGAGCCATGATGATGGCTTCGCAGATGACGACTTCGCCAAGGATCTTTTCCAGAACGCCGTCCTCGCAAACGAAAACCGGACGAAGAGCCTATATAAACTGCCACTTCCTATCCCTGCGCATGAGATGTGCTGCAACCGCGCTTTCGGAAGAGGCCTCGCATAAGATCATTAGAGCGATAGTTGATAGGGGGAGTTGGCCATCCCTACTCTGAGGATTCGCGGGGGGGACCTCGACCTTGTGGAGTACGATTTCAGCGCCTTTCCACCAGGGGAGAACCTCAACACCTTGGGGCTATCGGGCGACTACAGCCTCACGCCGTTCGAAGGATGGGTCAAGGCGGAGGCTCCAGGAAGGATACATCTCACCGTGCTGGATATGAACCGGTTCGCCCCCAACCGGCCTGGCGGCGGAGGCGTTGGATTCGCATTGCAGATATACTGCTCAGCCGAGGTTAGGTGCACGCCGTCGGAGATCTCGGTTAGCTACTCTCGCGAGCCGATCATACGCCACTTCGTCGAGGTCTTCAGGAAGGCCGTGGGCTATCGCGGGGGGTTCGAGATATCGGTCGAGGACCACCAGCATAAGCACGTGGGTCTAGGATCCACGGGATCGGTCCTCCTCGCCCTTGCCCATGCCCTCAACGCCGCGGTGGGTTCACCGCTTGGCCCCGAGGAGATCAGGCAACTGATCGGCAATAACTACGTGGAGGAGACTGAGGGCGGCATGGTCACCCTGGGCTTCGAGACCGGTGTAGGCCCAGCCGCTGCAACCTATGGCGGCATGGCCATAACGGGAGACGAGCTCGCCCTCATCTGCCACCATCCCTTCGCGGAGGGAAAGAACGTCTTCATCATCATCCCAAAGACCGATGTCTCCTCCTCCGGAAGGCAGGAGTTCGATCTCTTGATGAATCGGGCAAGGACGCTGGACTACCAGGACCGACAGCTCAAGGCCTATCTGATCATGATGGACCTCATCCCCGCCCTCATCAAAGGGGATCTCAGAAGGATTGGGGATATTGTCTGGGAGTTCGAGTTTCGAGGCTCGAAGCGGGCCGAGGTGGAGCATCACTCCTTCGAGATCTATCACCAAATGAGCATTCTTAGGGAACGCGGGCTTGAGTTCGTGGGAATGAGCTCGGTTGGGCCCTCGATCGGCGTCGTCACCGAGAAGGCGCTCGAAGAGGTCGCGGCAATCGCAGAGTCGATGGATCTAGAGATCGCGATTTCGACCGCGGTGGATAACCGCGGGGTGAGGGTAACGAAGTTGGGCGATTGATACCGCCGGACGTTCTCTGCCATCGCCGCATGCGCGACGCCCTCTCGCGAGGTTTGTGATGTAACGACAAAGATTAAAAAAAACAAGGGTATCAAAAAATAAATGGCAGGGAACGAAGCCGAATAAAAGGGCGAAAGGGTGGATGCTTGCGGCAATCACTCGCACGTATCCAGCAATGGCTTCTTCTTCCCACCCCTTTCCTCATGAGGCCTTATGGGATCGACCTTTGCAACCTCTTCCTTCTTCTTCTCCTCCTTATCGTGATGGGTCATCTTGATCTCACCCCCATATAACCTTCATCACCAATGGTTATAAAACCTTCGTGCGATCTAAAAGTAACGCCGTCTGCCTTAAATCGTCCAAGCCCAATTGCATGCCTGATGGACGAAAGTGCGGCATCTCCGGCAGCCGGGAGAAGCCGAGCATCGGGAGGCATGCCCAAGATACGCAGGAGGACCATTGGCTAACTATTTTCTCATACAGCTTGCAGGCATAATCGTGCTTGGGATAGGAGGCCAGTGGCTTGCCTGGCGCCTTCAGCTCCCCTCCATACTGATGCTTCTCATCCTCGGAATCGCAGCAGGCCCCGTCAGCGGCTCGATCGATCCAGACGCGCTGATGGGAGAGATGCTTTCCCCCTTCATCTCGATCGCCCTTGCGATCATCCTCTTCGAGGGCGGGCTTAGCCTGAGGATAGCAGATCTCGTGAGATCGCGAAAGGTCGTCTTGCGCCTCCTCACATGGGGAGTTCTCATCACATGGACCGTTTCCACTGCCGCCGCCTGGATCCTTTTAGACCTGGAGCCGGAGATGGCGATCCTCCTCGGATCTATCCTCGTCGTCACCGGTCCGACCGTCATCCTTCCCCTCCTGATCCACGTTCGCCCACAGGGAAGGGCTTCTCCCATACTCAAGTGGGAGGGGATCCTGAACGATCCAATCGGCGCAATCCTCTCGGTGCTCATCTTCCAGGCAATTCTCGCCGCAAGCTTCAGCGAGGCCGCCATGATGATCGAGCTGAGCATTGCAAAGGCCATCATCATCGGAGGGGGAATAGGCATCTTGGCAGCGGAGGTCCTAGTGGAGATGCTGAGACGCTTCTGGATCCCTGACTTCCTGCAGGAGGTCTTCTCGCTGATGGTAGTAGTCGCCGCATTTTCCGCATCTGATTGGTTTCAGCCCGAGTCCGGCCTCCTCGCTGCCACCATCATGGGGATCTCGCTTGCCAACCAGAACAGGGTAAACGTAAGGGAGATCGTGGAGTTCAAGGAGAACCTTCGAATTATATTGATATCTTTGCTCTTCATAATTCTCGTCGCCCGCTCACCCAGGAGCTACGCGGAGTACATAAACTCCGAAAGCCTAGCATTCCTCGCCGTCCTGATGCTGATTGCCCGCCCTGTTGCAGCGTGGCTCTGCACCAAGGGCTCGGGCCTCTCCTGGAAGGAGCGGCTCTTCATATCCTGGATGGCTCCCCGCGGAATCGTGGCAGCTGCCATATCCTCGATCTTCGCAATTGAGCTCTCCGAGAGAGGAGTTGCCCAGGCGGAGTCCCTTGCCCCCTACACGTTCATCATGATCGCAGGAACCGTCGCCGTCTACGGCCTCTCCGCGCCAACCCTCGCAAGGCATCTCGGGCTCTCAAAGCCCAATCCACAGGGCGTCGTCATCGCCGGAGCACACCCCTGGGCAAGGGAGATGGCATTCGCACTTCAAAAGGAAGGATTCAATGTGCTGCTCGTCGACACCAACCAGATGGAGATCCAGGAGGCCTTCAGATCGGGACTTCCCACTTACCATGGCTCCATACTCTCCGAGAGCATATTCGAGGAAGTCGAGCTAGGCGGCTTCGGCCATCTCCTTGCCCTGACCCCCAACGACAAGGCAAACTCCCTCGCAGCACTCCATTTCGCCGAGGCATTCGGGAGGGCCGAGGTATACCAGCTTCCCCCGGAGATGGAGGCCTATCGCGGAAGGGATGCCTCCTCCCCCAAGCACCTGAGGGGCCGCCTCCTCTTCAACCCTCAAGCGACCTACTCCGGCCTTTCCTCTCAGTTCAGAGCAGGTGCCAGGCTGATGACCGTCGCCTTTACCGAGTCCTTCAAGTTCCACCCATCCAAGGGATTATTCCACAAGTCCAACGTCCCCCTCTTCCACATCACCCCAGAAGGCAACCTCCAGCCATTTACATCAGACTTCCAGCCAGTCCCCCTCCCAAAAAGCAAGATCATAAGCCTCGTCATTGGGCGAGAGGGAACATAAAACCACGGGGAAAATGGATAAAGGGGAGGGGTGGCCGCCCCCAATGAAAGAATAGCCGATGGCGCCGCTAGCGCGTCCTTCTGGCTACACGCGTCCTTCTGGCCACCTTGACCTCCTCTGCCTCGCGGCCGGAGATCCCTCTCATATTATCGTTCCCTTTGTTTGCCAAGGTTAACACCGGACGGTGTTTAACTGAACAAAAGATTATAAACCTTTCCCATTGGAAAGGGGGGCATCTAGGAGATAATAGAGGCCCAGGGATGGCGATATCGACATCCCAGCCGCTCATCTGCTCGGCCCATCATGAGCAATTTTTTTTTTGAGCCCATTCGTCATCCCCCGTTGCAATCCCCAGAATGCAGGTTGGATCCTCCTCGCGAATGTCACCCTTGAAGTACAATGCCTTCTCGCGGCATCCACCACAGAGATCCAGATATCGACATTCTCCGCAGGCTCCTTTCAGCTCGTGCCTGATTCCCCTCAGTTCGAGCAGCTCTGGAGCGGGATCGTCCACCCAGATATCCCTAAACGACCTCTCCCGCACGTTTCCAAGGAGCATATGAGGCATGAAATGGCAGGGATGGACATCGCCCTTGTGGTCGATGTTCGCAACCTTGATCCCGGCAGAACAGCCGCCTGCGTTCTGCAGGAGCTTATAAACATGCTCGAACCTCTCCGGATCATCCTTGAGAAGCTCAAGGAGGTAGGCACCATCCATCGGCGAGTCAGTCGTGAGGATCTCCAGATCTCGATCCTTGAGCTCCATCGCCGCTTGGGCGAGGAGCTTGATCACGCTTCGCCTCTGCTCAGGTGTGACATCCCTCTCCACCATGAAGGCCCCACGCCCGGTGGGCACGAGATGGTAGAGGCAGAATCGGGGTATCCCCTCGTCCAAGGCCAGGTCCAGCAACCTCGGGATCTCATGCCAGTTGTCCCTGGTCAATGTAACCCTTAGGCCTGTCCTGAGTCCGGCCTCCTTGGCGTTCCTAAGGCCATTCATGGCTTTGATGTAGGACCCCTCGACCCCACGAAAGCGGTCGTGCCTTGCAGGATCCGCCGAGTCGATGCTCACGCCGACGTAGCGAATATCCACCTCCTTGAGAAGTCGAGCCACCTCCGGGGTGATCAAAGTGCCGTTTGTGGAGATGACCGTCCTCAAACCCACCTCCCCCGCGTGAATGGCATAGGCGTAGAAGTTCCTGCTCATGAGGGGCTCTCCGCCGGTCAATATGAGCACTGGAACCTTCAGCTCAGCGAGGTCATCAATGAGCCTGATTCCGTCTTCAAGGCTCATCTCCTCCTCCTTGGAGGTCGTTGCGTCCATGTAGCAGTGGTTGCAGTGGAGATTGCAGTTGCGCGTCAGGTTCCACATCACAACCGGCCTGTTCTCGGCAGAGAAGCGCAAGAGCTCCGCAGGTATGGGCTGACAGCTATCCTGGGATGCCCTAAGCGCCTCCCATACGGTTGCCCTGTCGGCAAGTGCCTTTGAAAATATTATCATTTGCTACCCCATATGGCATCCCTCACCGCTTCAAGCAGATGGGGGAACGTGTAGCTCTCAGGGATTAGATCGACCCTGATCTCCAGCCGCTTCAGCTCCGCAGCCGTTGGAGGTCCGATTGCCGCAACCCTCGCCCTCCCAAGGGACCGGCGCAGATGCTCCTCGAGCCCGAGCTCCCTTGCCCTCTCGATTAGGAATCGCCCCGTACTTCCGCTAGTGAACGCAAAGACATCAACGGCCGCAGAATTGGCGATCAAACGATCGAGACGGGGGTCTCCGGATCCGACTATCCGATATAAGGGTATCTCATCGACGTCCATTCCTGCCGCCCCGAGGCCAGCGGGAAGCTCCTGACTTCCCTCGATGCTCCGAAGGAGGAGAACCTTCTCGCAGCGACCGCCCAATAGATCGACGAGCCCTGCTGAGCTGTACTCCTCCGGGATGAACGAGACCTCGATCCCTCTATCCTGCAGGGCACGGGCAGTCCTCGGACCGATGGCTGCAACCCTCCTCGAGGCAAGAAGGGCGGCCATCTCCTGGCGGGCGGCCGCATCATCGCATTCGAGCAGGATCTCGACCCCGTTTGGACTGGTGAAGACGATGCAGTCAGCCCCATCTATCCGCCGGGCGATGTCATCCGGCAGAGGAAGGGGCTCTGGGGAGATGGAGGGCGCAGGAATCGGCGTAAAGCCCATCGACTCGACGATGATAGAGGTCTCGGATAGCAGGTTCTCCGGCCGGAAGAAGGCCAATCTCACCGGAGATAGCTCTCGATGGAGGCCTACCACATCTCCCACGACAAGTATTGCCGGGGACACAACCTCCCTCTCGCGAACGAGCCCTGCGATATCGGCGAGGGTGCCGGCAACGAGCCGCTGATCGGGCCAGCCGCCCTTCTCCACAACCGCTGCAGGGGTATCCTTCGAGAGGCCGCCTGCCACAAGCTGAGATATGTTCTGCTCAAGCCTTGAAAGGCCCATCAAGACGACGAGAGTGCCTCCAAGCCTCGCGAGCGCCTCCCAGTTGAGCGGCCTCTCTTTCCCTGCCTCCTCGTGGCCGGTCACGATGGTGACCGCGGTGGAGAGGCCGCGGTGCGTCACAGGGATTCCGGCAAGCGACGGAGCGGATATGGCGGAGGTAACTCCGGGGACGACCTCGAAGGGGATGCCGCCTCGACGAAGCTCGATTGCCTCCTCTCCGCCACGGCCGAAGACGTATGGATCTCCCCCCTTAAGGCGGACGACGATCGATCCCTCCCGGGCCTTCTGGACCAGAAGACGGTTGATCTCATCCTGGCTCATCTTATGGTCTCCCGCCGCCTTTCCGACATCCACTAGCTCCGCATCGAGCCCCTCCAATATCTTAGGGCTCAAAAGCCGATCGTAGAGGACGACATCTGCCTCCTCCAGAAGTCGCTTTGCCTTCAGTGTAAGTAGCTCAGGATCGCCAGGGCCTGCGCCTACTAGGTAGACCTTACCGGGAGCCAATCGCCCTCACCGCCTCATCCACAAGCTTTGCTCCGCCCATCTCTGCAAGCCTCTTCCCGAGCTCGAGGGCACTCCTAAGATAGTCGTCTGCCGGAATCATCTCCTCCACCCGTACAAATCTACTGCCGTCCAGGGAGAGGACCTCGGCCACCACCCTCAGCCCTCCGTCCCGATGCTCGGCATGTACTGCCATAGGCACCACGCAACCTCCCCCAACCCGCTCCATGACCGCCCTCTCCGCCAATGTCTCCGCCCTCGTAGGGGCATGGTCGATCAGGCCCGCGGCCTTCTCTCCGATTGTATCCCTCACGGCGACGACGACGATCGTCCCCTGATTGGCGGAGGGAACGAACATCTCGCCATCCAGCACCTGATAATCCATATCGTCGTAACCCATGCGCTGCAACCCTGCAAGGGCCAGAATTAGGGCATCGTAGCCGCCCTCGTCGAGCTTCCTCAACCTCGTCTGGAGGTTGCCCCTCACGTTTGAGATTCGTAGATCCGGCCTCTCCCGCCGAAGCTGTGCCGACCGCCTCATGCTCGATGTGCCGACCACAGCCCCGGCCGCGAGCTCGTCCAGTCTCGAGCCGTCGCGGCTCACCAATATATCGAAGGGCGAGTCTCGCTTCAGCACTGCAGCGATTCCAAGCTCCGGAGGCCTCTTGGTGGGCAGATCCTTCATGCTGTGGACGGCGAGGTCGATCTTTCCCAAGAGCATCTGTTCGTCGATCTCGCGACAGAAGACGCCCTGGCCGCTCAGTTGATGGAGCGGCCGGTCCAAGAAGAGGTCGCCGCTCGTCTTGACCACGCAGAGCAAGGCATCGACCCCAGCCCTTGAGAGCTCGGCCATGGCCATCTCAGTCTGGCGCAAGGCCAAAGGGCTCGCCCTGCTTCCGACGACTAAGCCTTGAGGTTTGACTTGAAAGCCTCCAGAGTCTCTTCTATGACCTCGGGAAAGTGAGCTGCCGAGATGAAGTCGGTCTCGTACTGGCTAGGTGTCAGAAATACGCCGGAAGCCAGCATCTTATTAAAGAGCGATAGATAGGCTGCCTTGTCGCACCTTAAGGCCTCGCGATAGTTCCGCGGACTGTCCCCGAAGAAGATCTTGAAGATCGACGCGATGCCGACTACGCTGAAACCAAGGCCAAGATCGGAGACGATATCCGAGAGAGCACGACGGAAACCATCGCCTGAATCTTTGAGCCTCTCGACGATCCCTTCCTTTTCCATGACATCGAGCGTCGCAAGGCCCGCGACCATGGAGATCGGACTCCCGTTGAAAGTTCCTGCCTGGTATATCCCGCCCTGGGGCGCAACCATCTCCATCAGATCCCTTCTGCCGCCGACAACGCCGATTGGAAAGCCTCCGCCGACGATCTTTCCAAGCGTCGTGAGGTCAGGCGTAACTCCATAGTAACTCTGGGCACCCCCCAGATGGAGCCTGAAACCCGTGATCACCTCGTCGAAGATGAGGAGGACGTCGTTCTCCCTCGTCAGATCCCGAACGCCTTCCAGGTATCCCTCCTCCGGAAGTATTGGGCCGACGTTTCCCATAACAGGCTCCATGATGAGGGCTGCAACCTCGCCGGCGTTCCGCTTCAGGAGATCCTCGAGGGCAGAGAGGTCGTTGAACGGGACCTGCAACGTGTTCCTCGCCGTATCCCTCGGAACCCCCAGAGAATCGGGAACTCCCATGGTCGTCGCGCCGGATCCCGCCTTGATCAGCACTCCATCGTGTGCGCCGTGAAAGCCTCCCTCGATCTTGACGACCTTCTCCTTTCCTGTGCAGCCCCGAGCAATCCTCAGGGCAGCCATCGTGGCCTCGGATCCGGTGCTGACAAACCTCGCCATCTCGATTCCTGGATAGAGGTCCACGATCCTTTGGGCAAGGCGGACCTCGAGCTCGGTCGGCGTTCCATAGAGCCAACCCTCTTCGAGCTGATGGGCCACGCGCTCTCGGATAACGGGATGAGCATGCCCGAGTATCATCGGGCCATAGGCGAGGCAATAGTCGATGTAACGATTGCCGTCCACGTCCCAGAGATGAGGGCCTTGACCCCGGGAGACGTAGAAGGGATAAGGGGATATCGCCCTCACCGGGCTGCTCACACCGCCCGGCATCAGTTCCATCGCCCTTTGAAATAGCTTGAGAGAGGCATCCTTGGCCATGGGAATAGCACCTCTACGGAAGACCGGGTAATGATTAATCAACCTTGCGATTACATCAGTGGCAAACGATTCGGCACAACGGCGTAGCAATCGACCGCAACTCGATGCACACCATCGATCATTAGCGAAAGCTTTATATAAATCTGAGATCTTCCAATTCTGTATTAGTATTATGAAGTTGTGATTGCAAAATACCCTGCGGCTCTTCGGCCGGTTCATCCAGCAAGCCGCAAGACACCCCCAAGGACAGACCTCGGTGACTTGGAGGGTAATGCCTGACCGCATGCAATAGAGGAGGAAGATAGATGGATAGAAGATCGGGATTGATGGGGCTTGTGGCCATTCTGGCTCTGCTGGCCATATGCTATGCCGACGCTGCCGAACCTGACCAGGCCGGAGGGCCGGCAATAGAGGTTACGAAGACGGTCATCGACCGCAAATGTTGCCCGGATGAGGTGACGTTCAAGATCGAAGTGGCCAATACCGGCAACTGCGATCTAAATCAGGTCGAAGTTGTGGATACTCTGCCAAATGGCATGACATACAGCTCTGACGACCATGGCGGAATTGTGATCGAGAAGACCGGCACCTGGAACCTTGGAACGCTTCTTCGCAACAGCTCTCCCATCAGCATCAAGCTGGTGGCAACGATAGGGGAGTACGCGTCAGGCCTTCTGAGAAACACCGTGGCAGCGCTTGGCGTATCCACTGGGGGTCAGGAGGTCACGGATCAGGACTTCGCCGACGTTGAGGCGAATAAGTGGATGCCATCCAAGGAAGCCAAGAATGCCAAATTGCCGAAGAATGCCAAGGCCCCCAAGGGTGCGAAGGCTGCCTGGGCAGACTGCTGAACAGCGTGCTGAAGAGATCGGATCAAGAGGCCTAGTACAGCGGAATAGGTGAAGGGGCACTACCCCCATCCCGCCTGGATCGCGCGGCTCGATTGCTGGTCATGGGGCAAGAGCAGCCGGGCTGTCGATCCTGGCCCGGCGGCCAACGACTGCCAGCTGGCGTTCGGGATCTCGCTTAGGATATATCCCGATCCCTTCGATGACGAGATCGGCCAAAAGAACCTGAAGCCAGTCTTCCGTTTCCCATCAAGGGCAGCAGAGCCAGCTTTCATCCATGACCGATATATTGTCTGCCCTTGCCGAGCCGCCCGGGCATTCCCCTTCAGCGTAGACCCTATCGATGAGCGTTTCGGCACCGGAGGATACCAAGAGCCGAAGTTCTACTGTGGAGATGTCGCCAGGGGAGAGATGCGTGAGCGTCCAGCTGGCGTAATCGGCGGTCTGCACAGCTGGCCTGACCGAGGAGCCCATGAATGCCGTCTCCGCGGGAAATGCGTTTTGCAGATGGACTGGTGAGAGCGTAAGGTCGCCGACGTTCTCGACTGTGATCGTGTAATCGGCAACTGTCACCTGCTCCCCCCTCCACCAGTCTTCACCCATCCTTCCATCTAATCCGAGCCAGATCCCTTCGCCGGCGCAATCGCAAGATGCAGGGCAAAAGAGAGCCGATACGATCATAAGCGCTCGAAAGATGGCGGCCGCCCGACCATCCCGCGACAGATATGCTGACATATCAATCCAATGAGGAGTGCGGTCGTAAACTCAGAATAGGTTGGAATTTCTCTGGCATTGATGAAAGCGATAACTATTGTCACCGAAGGAATCAATCGATCTATAA
>JAFGMR010000063.1 GCA_016927425.1 Methanotrichaceae archaeon
CGTTGACGTGTGCCATTCTTCCCACCAATACCATTTCGCGTATGCACAGGTATATAAAGGTGGGGGACATTTGGCCGAATAGTAAAAAAATTCGGCAGGATCGAGGGAGGTGGCAATTCCTTCGTCCCTCATCCCCTGCTGACCATCGTCCCGACACCAGAGTCTGTGAATAGCTCGAGGAGGATTGCGTGCGGCGTTCTTCCGTCGATGATGTGAGCCTTTTCTACGCCTCCAACCACCGCCTCGACGCAGGCCTCTACTTTGGGGATCATCCCTCCCTTGATCACGCCGTCCTCGACCATTCTATAGAAATCGGATGCGGGAAATCGGGATATGACGGAAGTTGGGTCATCCGAGTCCAGCTTGACCCCTTCCACATCGGTTATCGAGACGAGCTTCTTTGCCATGAGGGCGATTGCTATTGCGCCTGCCGCGGTATCGGCGTTGACGTTGAAGCTGTTGCCCTCCTTATCGACTGCGATCGGCGAGACGACGGGGATGTAGCCCTTCCCTGCTGTGATCATGATGATCTCCGGATTGATCCTCTCGATCTCGCCGACGTATCCTAGGTCGACCGGATGGTCGTTCCCTTTGATCGTCACGGGGCCCTTCTTCTTCGCAATGATCAGCTGTCCGTCCTTTCCAGAGAGCCCAATCCCCTTTCCACCGTACTTGCCGATCAATGTTACGAGCTCGGCATTGATGTTTCCGACAAGGACCATCCGCGCAATCGCCATCGTCTCCCTGTCGGTGACACGAAGCCCTGCCACGAACTCGGCCTTCTTGCCGAACCGCGCCATGGCCTCGGATATCTCCGGACCGCCTCCATGTACGATCACCGGATGGATGCCTATGAAGCGGAGCAAGACGACGTCCTCGACGAAGTCCTCGAGTACCTCCCGGTTGGACATGATGGAGCCGCCTATCTTGAAGACCATGATGGAGTCGTAGAACTCACGGATGTAGGGAAGTGCCTCGATGAGCACCTGTTCTCGCTTAATGGACAAAGGGATCTCTCCTTCTCATTCCATATATATATGCAGAGGTCAATCAATTGACATGAGGACGTCGCCCGGGGAGACGGTTGAGCCCTCCTTGGCGTATATCTCCTTCACAACGCCGTCCTTGTTCGCGTATACGGCGTTCTCCATCTTCATCGCCTCGAGCACGGCCACCACATCGCCCTTGCTGACGGAATCCCCCTTCTTGACGTTGTACTTGATCAGCACGCCCTGCATGGGAACTGTCACGCCGTCGACGGGCGCCTTGGGCTGGGCTTCCACGATCGAGACCCCGGCAGGAGCCACCTTGACCAGATAGGCCTCGCCATCGACCTCCACGTTAAAGGCCCTCGCTTCCCCAGTAACCGATCCGCTGGCAGGCAGATCGGACTTCGGCTTCTCAACCATGACCTCCTCGACGGCCGCTCCCTTGAGGAACTTCAGCGCCACCTGGGGGTAGAGGACATATGTCAGGTAGTCCTCCTCCTTCTTGGCAAGGCCTAGCGCATCAACCTCCCTTCTGGCAGCCTCGTACTCCGGCTCTATCAGGTCGCCGGGCCTAACGGTAATCGGCTCCTCGTCGCAGAGGATCTTCAGCCTCACCTTGGGATCTATCATCGCCGGAGGCTTTCCGTAAAGCCCTTTCACGTAGTCCCTGACCTCTTTTGGCACCATCTTATACTTCTCGCCTGTGATCACATTGAGGACGGCCTGGGTTCCCACGATCTGGCTGGTCGGGGTGACGAGCGGCGGGTATCCAAGGTCCTTCCTCACCTGGGGGATCTCCTTCAAGACCTCGTCGTACTTGTCCATGGCCTTCTGCTCGATCAGCTGCGATACCAGGTTGGATAGCATGCCCCCAGGGACCTGGTATACCAGGACGTTAGTGTCGAGCCTCGCCGAGATTGGGTTGAAGACCGGCGCGTATATCTCCATTATCTTCTCGAAGTACCTCTTGATCTCGGTTAAGAGCTCGAGGTCGAGGCCTGTATCATAGGGCGTCCCTTTGAGCGCCGCGACGATGCTCTCAGTAGGGGGCTGTGAGCTCCCCCAGGCGAGGGGGGAGATCGCAACGTCGAGGATATCGGCCCCAGCCTCGCATGCGAAGAGGTAGCTCATCGGGGCGATTCCCGCCGTGCAATGGGAATGAAGACATATGGGCAGGTTGACCTCCTTCTTGATCGCGCTTACAAGCGCCTTTGCGTCGTGAGGGGAGATGAGGCCTGCCATATCCTTGATGCAGATTGAGTCGCAACCGAGCTCTGCGAGCTTCACCGTGAAGTCGGTGAACTGCTCGATTGTATGAACAGGGCTTATGGTATAGCTGACAGAGCCCTGCACATGGGCTTCCATCCTCTTCGCCACCTTTATGGAGAGCTCCATATTCCTGATATCGTTAACCGCATCGAATATCCTGAAGATGTCGACGCCGTTCTCCGCTGCCTTAATGACGAACTTCTCCACAACGTCATCTGCATAGTGGCGATATCCAACCAGGTTCTGGCCTCGAAGAAGCATCTGGATGGGTGTGTTTGGCATGGCAGCCTTGAGTGCCCGAAGGCGCTCCCAGGGATCCTCGTTAAGATACCTGATACAGGAATCGAAGGTGGCCCCACCCCATGACTCGAGGGAGAAGAATCCTACCTGATCGAGAAGCTCCGCTATGGGCAACATATCCCTCGTCCTCATCCTCGTTGCCAGCAGCGATTGGTGAGCGTCCCTCAATACCGTCTCAGTTAGCTTTACATTGCCCATTTCCATCTCTCTCCATCTGATACTCGTCCTCAGGCTCCAACGTTGCATCGCCGACAGCAGGTCTTTCTTCTGCCCTTCGACGATAGTCCACCATCGTCCAATCTATCCGCTCCATGCACTGCAGCCTATGCCTTCGCTGCTGTTGACAAATCCTCCACGAAACCTCCCGGTGCCGCATGCGCCTTAATTCTCTTTCTCTCTGCGTTGGCGCTTGATCGCATCTCTTTGGGAGGTCCCTGCCGAGGCGATGGGATCAGTCCTCCAGAAGAGATCATGATAAGTTATTTAAAGGTGGTGGAAAGGATTCACATCTGCAAAATACTCTGACCATCCTCCTTCTTGGCCATACTGTATCCAGCCATTTGTTCTGTAATATCGTAGGCAGAATTTCAAAGCTGAGCCATATTTTAATATGATTTGAGGATAAATTTCCAGATTCGATGATCTCAAACCATATTGGAAAAATCAAAGTTAATAAATATCCATTTGTCTAAAAAACATCGATTTTTTATTCATACAGTAGGTTCACAGTTATAGCTGATTTGAACAGTAGTGTACACCGCAAGCGTCTATTAATATCCTGCGGAACTACTAGAACATGTGATATGCGATGAAGCTTAGAGTAGTCAGTTCGAGAAATGAGATAGATGTTCTGGATAAGAACGAGAGGATGATACATCTGGCCTTTCGGCCTTCCAATGTGGACTTCCTGAACCTCATCCAGAGCTGCCCAAGGTTGAGGGTTGTCCAGCTACCCCGATCCTACCATAAGACCCTCTCCCATGCCATGCACGTCTTCCTCGACATGCAGGGCATAAGGGTGCTACAAGGGGATGTCTGGGGCCATCGAAAAGACTTGGATGCTTACTTCACCGTCAACGATAGGACCGTTAAGGAGATCCGCTCTATGGCCGAGGGAGGACTGGCTATAGAGGAGATGGCTGACCAGTTGAAGGAGAGGGTCAGGCTTGGCTACGATCTGATAGAATACATCGCACGGGCGGCCAGCTGAACGAACACTGGCACGTCCCGTCCCCCCTTCTGGTTGATCCTCCGCAAGTGAGGGGATCATCTTTTCTATGTATCAATCGTCCTCCTTGAATCCTCTTTCATCCATTCTTTAGGGCCGCGTCTCCCATCAAATCTCGCGGCCCCTCTCTGCATAAGGAAATGACGGCCAAGGCCGAGAGGAGGGACGCCATCGATCCGAAGATGAACGTTGCATTCGATCCCCACGACTGCCAGAGCAGTCCGGCTGCGATCCCTGAGGCAATTGCAGAGAGTCCAACGGCCCCATGATAGACTCCAAGCGAGCTGCATCGAGTGCTTGAACAACTTAGATCGGAGACAAACGCCCTCTCGGTCCCGTCCACTAGGGCGAAGACGAGGCCATAAAGCAGGAAGAGAATGATCAGCCCTTCGGTTGAGCTGACCAATGCAAAGCCCAGGCAGACCGCTGAAAAGAGGCCGTATCCGCAGGCGAGAACGCGGCGTCGGCCTAGACGATCGGAGAGGATTCCGCTTGGCACGGCCATTGCCGCATATACCGCATTGAATAGAATGTAGAGTAGGAGTGGGGCTCCGAGAGCCATCGCTCCCGAGTAGAGTTCGCCGGCTCTAAGGAGGAAGAACATGTAGCTGAAGTTGCCAAGCGCGAAGAGGGCTGCGATCAAAACGAATCTACGTAGATCCGAGCTCAATCCATCGAGGCTCATCCGCATACCAGGGCTTCGCGCTGCAGCTACATCCTCGACCAAGACCAGCGGGATGAAGGCAAGCAACGAGAGGAGGGCCGCAATAATTAAGATCATCCTGATCTCGATCCCAGCCTGCCATAGCAGGAATGCGAGTATTGACCCCCCAACTGCGCCTGTGCTATCGAGCGCCCGGAGCAATCCAAATCCCCTGCCCCTTAAATCGCTGCGGACCGAGTCTGCCACGATCCCATCCCGTGGTGCGGAACGGATCCCCTTTCCGCATCGCTCGAGGGTCTTTGCCAGGAAGACGTGCGTCCAGGCATCGCTCAGGGGAATAAGCATCTTTGCCAAAGCGGATATTGCATATCCCGCGATCACAAGGGGCTTTCGCCTGCCTAATCTGTCAGCCCAGTAGCCGGAGTAGATCTTCAGCAGGCTTGGAATTCCCTCTGAGATGCCGCCGATAAGCCCAATTGCAAGACCTCCTCCTCCCAGCGAGGATATGAAGAGTGGAAGGATCGGCTGTATGATCTCGCTGCTCATATCGTTCAGCAGGCTGACTAGGCCGAGACGATGTATGTTCTTCTCCTCTCCAGTAGGGGTCATCAGCCTAGTCGTGGATCTTTGATGATATCAGCCTTGCCAAGGCCTCTCATCAAGGGCGGAAGATACCGCCTTCTCCGTCTCGACGGCAAAGGTAAAATGCTTGTACATATCTGATCGTCGATGGAGGAAGATGTCATGAGGATTCTCGTCAGCGATCCCTTGGCCGAAGATGGCGTAAAGAGGCTTCAAGAGGCGGCAGAGGTCGATGTGATCACCAATCTCTCCCCAGCGGAGCTCATCGAGAGGATAAAGGATTACGATGGCCTGGTGATACGCAGCGGGACGAAGGTGACCGCGGAGGTCATCGACGCCGCAAATAGGCTAAAGGTCATCGGTCGGGCAGGGGTGGGCGTCGATAACGTCGACGTAGACGCCGCGACCAAGAAGGGCATAATTGTCCTAAACGCCCCCGGAGGCAACACAATATCCGCGGCTGAGCATACCATAGCTATGATGCTCTCCATGGCCAGGAACATCCCCCAGGCCAGCGCCTCGGTCCGCCGGGGCGAGTGGAACCGCAAGAAGTATACCGGCGTCGAGGTCTTCAACAAGACCCTTGGAATAGTGGGCCTTGGTCGCATCGGCGCCGAGGTTGCTCAGAGGATGAAGTCCTTTGGCATGAGGATACTAGCATACGATCCCTTCATCACCGAGGATCGAGCGGCAGAGCTTGGGATAAAGCTCGCAACGCTAGATAAGATCTATCGGGAGAGCGACTTCATAACCGTTCACACTCCCTTGACGCCGGAGACAAAGGACCTCATCTCGGGGCCGGAGTTCGATAAGATGAAGCCGACTGTACGCCTCATCAACTGTGCTCGAGGCGGGATAATCAACGAGGAAGCCCTGGCCGAGGCTGTTGCTCATGGCAAGGTGGCGGGGGCTGCAATCGACGTCTACACCAAGGAGCCCCCCACCGAGAGCCCCCTCTTGGACCAGGATAGGATCGTTGCAACCCCACACCTCGGCGCTTCGACCGCGGAAGCTCAGATAAACGTCGCTTTGGCCGTGGCCGACCAGATCCTGGCAATAAGCCAAGGGGGTATGCCCACGAGCGCAGTGAACATGCCGGCTATATCTCCCGAGACCCTCGCTGTGATGGAGCCGTACATGTTGCTCGCCGAGAGGATGGGACGACTTATAGGCCAGCTGAGCGATGGCCGCTTCGGAAGCCTTGAAGTTATCTATGGCGGGAGCCTCTCGAAGAAGGACGTCCATCCGGTGACAATCTCAGCGGTTAAGGGATTGATTAAGAGCGCAGGCGGAAACGCTAACTTCGTCAACGCTCTATGCATGCTAAGCGAGATGGGAACCAAGTTGATCGAGTCGAAGACCGATGCCGCAAACGGCTACAGCAACGCAATTACGTTGAGGCTGAAGAACGACGGGGAGGTCACGACGGTCCAGGGCACGGTATATGGGAACAAGGAGAGGCGCATAGTCATGATGAACGAGAACATGGTCTCCATCCCAGCTGAGGAAGGGGACATGGTGATCGCGGTCATTCAGGACAGGCCAAAGATCATAGGGCCCTGCTGCGTCATCCTCGGCGAGGACCGAATCAATATCGGTGGGATGCACGTAGGGCGAAGCGCCGAAGGGTTGGTCCAGCTCATGGTGCTTAACGTGGACCAGCCGGTGACCGAGGAGACGCTGAAGAAGCTCGCTCAGGTTCCCGGTGTCGTCAGCGCAAGGATGGTCAGACTATAGGCCAGGAAGGGCATAAGCCCCTCCTCCTTTCCCCTTTCAGGGAGCGGCCAACATGGCCTCCCTCGCCTTCTCGACCAGATCCTGGCGGATGGAAGCCTGTCGGTCTCCTCCGCAGACCATGCCCCTTATCCCGATTATATCAGGATCTAATCTCATGAGCAGATCCATGTGCTGGAATCCGATGTTTCCGGCAATTGCAACATCCAGCCCTTGATCCCTGCCGGCTCTGATAAAGGCCTCCAGCTCCTCCTCAGTCATGAACTCGAATGTGGACCTGCCGTCCTTCATCGCCGTGTCCACCATGATCACATCAGCTCCGGCATAGGCGGCGACCTCTGGAAGGATCGCCGGATCGATGGAGCCCACACGCCCATGATCCGAGTAGGCTGCGGCAACTACCCTCTTCCTCGAATCGAAGTCCTTCACGGCCCTGACGATGTTTACCAGCATCTCCGATGCCTGGAGAGAGGTGTGGATCCCGAGAAGGCCGGCCTTGATATAATCAGCCCCGGCATATGCCGCCCCTAGCGCGGCCAGGCTTGCCGTTCCGGGCTTGTACTGCAGATCGCCGATTGTCGCGCTCACGGGAACCGCGCCTCCAGCAAGCTCGACGACCTCTCTGATGGCCCAGGGAAAATTGGCACCGAGCGAGCCCTCACGAGGGTTCTTTACGTCTAGTATATCCGATCCGCCGGCCAAAGCCGCTTTGGCCTCTTCTAAGTTCATAGGGCTAACCAACAACCTCATATTCACCAAATCCTAGGAATAATGCGCGTGCGCTGCATCTTCGTCCTCGATATATTTAACGGTGAGGTAGTCCATGCCCAGAGGGGCGAGCGGGAGAGGTATAGGCCCATCCATCTCAGTAGCAAGCTGGCATCAAGCTCCCTTCCCTTGGCGGTCCTTGAGTCGATCGCTCCTCAAGAGGTCTATGTGGCCGACCTGAACAGCCTGAGAGGGCTAGGAGAGAACCTCTCCCTCATCAATGAGATCTCTTCCAAGTGGCCTACGATGGCCGATGCCGGCCTGAGCAATATGGACGTGATTCGCCGGCTTGAAGGGGCAGTGCCGGTGCTCGGGACGGAGACTGCCTCGCTCGACCTGATGGAGAGGGCCGCATCATCGATGCCGGTTGTGGCAAGCGTTGATATGTTGGGAAGAAGCGTCATCGCCCGAGATCCCGCTCTGAAGCTCCCGCCAGAGGAGGTAATCAGGCGCCTTAACGATATCCCGCTTAGGGAGGTGATCTTGCTCGAGCTCGACCGGGTTGGAACGAGCATTGGAATCGACCCCGATTTTCTACGGAAGATGGCTCGCCTGAGCAGTCATCCGCTCCTCTTGGGCGGAGGCGTAAAGGATCCTCACGACCTAGCCCTGCTTGAGTCGCTGGGAATCGGGGGCGCCCTTGTGGCAACTGCCGTGCATAACGGCTCGATTCCGTTGGAGATGATCAGGGATTGAATTGCCGTGCTTTAAGGGCAGGGCTTCACTCAGATCGCGCATTCCGGTCAGGAGAGGGCTTCATCTTAACACCTCAGCGGCGGAGACCCCATCCTTCAGGGTGGGGAGGAGCCGCGTACCTAGATACCGAGAACTATGTATCACCTGAACACATTCTTCAGTGCGATGCTTCAAACCTTGATGGTCAAGCTGAACCCTAGCAAGAAGCAATATCAGATGCTTCTCGATACCATGCGCCGCTTCAATGAAGCCTGCAATGTGATTGCAGGAGTGGCTTTTGAGATGCGCAAGGCCAACAAGGTTGAGATCCACAAAGCCGTCTATTACGACATCCGCGAGAGGTTTGGTCTCTCCTCTCAGCTTACGGTCAGAGCCATTTGCATGGTAGCCGAAGCCTACAAGCAAGATAAGTCCATCAAACCAGAGTTTAGGCTGGATGGTGCTATTGTCTATGATCAGAGAATCCTTACCTGGAAGGGGCTTGAAGCGGTCTCCCTGATCACCCTCGAAGGCAGGCAGCTTATCCCGGTCAGAATCGGTGATTACCAGAAGACCAGGATGGATAGGGTCCGTGGTCAGGCTGATCTGATCCTTGTCAAAGGAATTTTCTACCTTTGTGCTGTCGTAGAGGCTCCTGAGGCATCCCCATATGATCCCGTCGATGTTATCGGGATCGATCTTGGCGTGAAGAATCTTGCCGTAGACAGTGATGGAGAAGTGCATTCCAGTCAGCAGATTCGAGATACGAGGAAGAGGTCCGATAAGCTGTTGGGCAGACTTCAAAGCTGTGGTACTAAGAGTGCCAAGAGGCATTTGAAGAAGCTCTCTGGTCGGATGGCGAGATTTGCCAAAGATAGCAATCACCGAATCTCTAAGACCTTGATCACGAAGGCTAAAGAGACCTGTTCCCTGTATCCCTTGAAGATCTTAAGGGGATCAGAGAAAGGGCAACGGTTCGAAAGTCTCAGAGACGTGATCACGAGTCCTGGAGCTTTGCGCAGCTCAGAGAGTTTGTCACCTACAAGGCCGTTATAGCTGGCGTACCTCTGGTCTTTGTAGACCCTGCTTACACCTCCCAAGAGTTGTCCTATCTGCCATTATGTCTCCAGATCTAACCGTCGGTCGTAAACTCAGAATAGGTTGGAATTTCTCTGGCATTGATGAAAGCGATAACTATTGTCACCGAAGGAATCAATCGATCTATAA
>JAFGMR010000064.1 GCA_016927425.1 Methanotrichaceae archaeon
TATCGAGGGCCTGCTCGTAGAACTCGATCGCCTTGCGTATCTCGCCCAGATCAGAGTAGGCGTTCCCAAGGTTGCCCAAGGAGCTGCTCTCTCTCCGCCTGTCCCCGATATCGCGAGCAATGGCCAGGACCTGCTCATAGTGCTCGATCGCCTTCTGTGTCTCGCTCAGCCTAAGGTAAGCGTTGCCGAGGTTGCCCAGGTGTGTCGCCTCTGCCGCCTGATCATTTAGATGTCGAGCAGCGGTTAGAGCAATCTTCAGCCAGCGTATCCGCTCACGAGGATGAATCCGCAGATTCAGAACATAAGCACCGACATTGGGATAGGTGCTTACCAGACGCAAAGCAGACTCTAGGCCTGCTGGAGCAGGCCTTGTTTGATCAGCAAGAAAAATAGTTCTCGCAGCCCAAGCCTGCCCTGCCAGAATGTTCTTCGCCTCTCGATCAAAAAGTTCAAGCCCTGCAATAAGGCCCTCCGGGTTCTTCAGGCAAAGAGCATCTATAGCAGCCAGCATATTGAAATAGTGCTCAGCGTGCCGTTGTTGTGCAGATGAGAGGACTATGGAATCCAGATGTGAACCGGCAAAGAGACGGGCCAAGTCATGGAGGCAATAACGCCCCTCCACTGAAGCGGTAGTGGTAGTGGGTTGGGCAGCAGGGATATAGTCTACCAGACTCAACTTCACTAACTCGCTAAGCACTTCAGCAGCAATATCTATATTTATCGCCCACACTGCAGCCGCACCAGCGCGGTCAAAGTCTGCGGGAAAGATCGAAAGGAGACACCATTGTTCACGCCGACCAATCGGCAATAAGTCGTAGCTCAGACTGAAGGACGCCTCCCCTAGGTCAAGACGCCTTCTAGTGTCTCTTAGGAGTCGCATGTATTCGGCCACATTCAAGTCATTCTTTTCCGCCAGGATACTAGCTGCGCTGCGCAAAGCAAGAGGCAAATAGCCGCAAAGCTCTGCTAACTCGTCCGCATGATCGCCTATTCGCTCTGTGATGGCGACCAAGAGTTCCTTGGCTTCAGTCCGAGAGAGTATGTCTAGATCTTGCGCCTTCAATCCGGGAAGAGTAAACTTCGATCTTGATGTAAATAAAACAGCACAACCGGATGGCGGTATCAACTGCTCGACTTGCTCCCTGCTAGCTGCATTATCCAGCAAAAGTAGAACTCTTTTACCGGAAAGTACCGAAAGGTATAACCCTAATAGCTCTTTCCTTTCCTCAGGAATCTGCACACTTGGATGGAAACTGCGAATGACATGAGCCATGGCCTCCCAAGGCATCAGAGGACTCATGCTTGTGCCTTGCAGATCGACGAAGATCCCCCCGTCGGGAAATCTCTCTTTTAATCTCTCGGCCAAGATGAGGGCCAATTCAGTCTTGCCGATGCCCCCCTTGCCTCGTAGTCCGATGATGGTCGCGCCTTGATCAAAGGCTGCCAAGATCTCTTGGATCTCATCATCTCGGCCGGTGAAACCCTGCAGTGGAGGAGGAAACTGATGTGGGACTGGTTTGACAAGTGAATGCATTGATAGCACTTTGGACTGACACATCGAGATCTTTAGGTCGCTTGCGTTGCCTATAATATTCATCTGGCTTCCAATCACCTGGGAACGCTGATCGAAAGAGGATTCTGCGTTCTTCTTCTTTGATTTTTTAAGAATATTTAATATATATTGAGGTAAGACTAAATTATTTAGACCTCTTCGCAGATCAGATAATTGAACGTTTTTCAATTCATGAGGAATATCTTCAGGACTGCTGCCCGGTAGCAAAATAGGTATGAGTAAGCAATCTTCCTTTGAATCTCTCATAGATATTGCTTGCAGCAGTTCTTTTTTGCTTGATCCACCAAGACCGTTTGGTCCTATGCAGATAAATATAATTGGGATTTCTGAAATTGCATGTTTAAATTCAATTGTCCAAGAGCTGCCTGGAATGATTTGCCATATATCTAGCCAAACACGAAAACCAGCATCAATTAGTTGTGAGGCCAGAGTTTCAACTTTTTCGCTATCTCCTTTATTGTAGATAAAGAGCACATCGAACCATTCATCACTCATCTCAGGCCCCCTTTTTCATATAAATAGGTATAAATCCAAAGCCCTGCGCTGATATTCCAGATGGATCTCTTCGCAGATCAATCCCTTTTCTCGGTAATCGGAAAGCATCTTGAGCTTTTTCTCTATTTCATAAGCTTCAGAATTATTTTTTGTTATCTTTCTGTTGGATGGACCTCTCCCAGGTGGCACTCCTCTTATGCCGCAAACTAACCTGTAGAATCCATCGTCGAGTTTTGAGTCATCCCTAAAATCAACCCAAGATCTATTATTCAGAAAATCCACAAGATGCTCAGGTTTCGATCCAGGCAAAAGCAATGGAATGACCCTAAAGGACATTCTTTCTCCCGCCTGTATGTTTAAAGCACGCTGTATCTCCTCCTTCTGCCAACCAGATGGCTTTTCTTCACCTATGCAGACCACGCAGCTTTTTGATTGATCCAAACCTCGAGCCAACTCATGTTGCCAAGAAGGATTGCCTGGTATCAAACTCCATTTATCTAACCACACTTCAAAGCCTTCTTCCTCATTTAGGCGACCTGCAATCTTTTCGACTTTTTCCGCAGAAGTGTGAGCATAGCTAATAAATACATCATATTTGATGCCAACAGAAATGTCGGTCTCAGGGATTTCGATAGTTTGTTGATTTGCGTTCTCCCTCGATGCTCTTTTTTGGTAGTCAGATAGAGGAGGCAAATGGTCCGACGTTACTGAAAGCAAATGAAATTCAAAATTGCCTCCAGGGTGAGAATCCGTGTCTTCAATCCACTCATTTCGCGGATCACTCCAGCGACGTAAAAAAACCACAAGTTTTCCACTCTCGAAGTCTAAATGGACAATATTGTAGGCATTAACATAAAAAGGATCTTCAACTTTGCGCCGATTGTAAGATCCGCCAGCAGGTATAACGGTACAATCACCAAGAGTACTTTTTATAACTGTCGCTTGAGGCTTATGCTGATGGCCACACAAAATGAAGTCACACTGCCTCATTAGACGTCCCTCAACATGGTCACAGTCGAATTGAGCTAACCAGTCGAAGGGATGATGGAGAACCGCGATTTTAATATCTGAATTGGAGATCTCCTTTAGCGGATCGTGAATTTGCGATTCGCCCAAGAGCACAACTCCTCTATCATTGTTAGCACTATTGCGTCCACACATCCACGCCGAATTAAGTCCAAGAAGAGCAATATTTTTTCCTCCGATTTGCCACTTGCGAATACTGGCGTAATGGGGTTGCTCCTGGCCAGTGTAATTGGATACGAAGCTGGCGAACGCCTTAAATGGCCTCAGAAGCAGCGATCTTTCTTCGTCGTTGATCAACCATCTTTGAACCTCTGAATCTGATCCCAAGGGCTTTAAGAGAGCTGCGGGAAGCAGCTCGAATGTAGTTCTATCCAGATCGTGATTACCAGGGACTATGAAGAGCCTCTGTGGGATTACTCCAGCCGCTTTTAAAAGAGGGCCAAACAATTGCTCAGCAGCAGCCTCATACTCCTCAGCCTTACCACTATGGGCCACATCGCCGCTGAAGACGATGAAGTCTATCTCCGCCAGATCGGGGCTGATAACCACCCGCCTTTCGATATCATTGATCAGGGCGTCCCGCACCACCTGGCGGTCGAAGTCCTTGCCCTTCTGGTGCCAGTCCGACAGATGGAGCCAGGTCAGACCCCTCATCTTTCCTCCCTTTCGGAGCCGCTGCCATCATTAGCTTCAATAGACGCCTCTAGCCTTGCGCTGCCCCCTTGCGTGAGAACGCAAGACCCGAGAAGGCGTATGAAATTAGCCGTAATGGAACCTCCAGGATCTCCATTATTCATGGAAAGATATGAGTGTTTGCATTCTGAATAATAAAAATATGATTTGAGACTCTCTACTCCAGCAATCTCAATCGCATTTATCTCCTCGCCCCCTGGGGAATGGTCAGGACGGACAGAACATCGCAGCTCATTGATGAGTTCTTCCTTCATTATCCTGCCACTTTGCAAGCGCCCGCCGCACGGTTTCGGCACGGGGGCTCTCAATCGCCTCGAAGATTGCAAGGGCGGCTTCGGCGCTGTCGATTGCTTTAGGCCGGTCGCCGAGGGCATCGAAGGACTGGCTCATATTCCATAGGGCATTTGCCTCGCCCCTCCTGTCGCCGATCTCGCGGGCGATTGCCTGAGCCTGCTCGAAAAGGGCGACAGCCCGCCGATGCTCGCCAAGCGCGGCATAGGCTGCGCCCGTGTTTGCAAGCATTGCCCCAATGCTTCGGCGGTCTTTGATCTCGCGGGCGATTGCGAGGGCCTGCTCAAAGATCTCGAGCGCACGCCGAGGATCGCCAAGCGCTACGCGGGTGGTCCCGAGGTTGCCAAGAGCGGCTCCCTCACCCCGGCGGTCTTTGATCTCGCGGGCGATTGCGAGGGCCTCCTCGTAGAGCTCGACTGCCCCCCGGATATCGCCCAGCGCAGCGCGGGCGGTCCCGAGGTTGCCGAGCGTGGCCCCTTCAGCCCTCCGGTCTTCGATCTCGCGGGCGATTGCGAGAGCCTGTTCATGGTACTCGATGGCCTTCTGCATCTCGCCAAGGGCGGTGCAGTCGGCCCCGAGGTTTCCGAGAGCGGCCCCTTCAGCCCTCCTATCTTTGATCTCGCGGGAGATTGAAAGAGCCTGTTCAAAGAGACTGATGGATCTTGCATAATCGCTCAAAAGATAATGGATGCTTCCTAGATCGATCAAGGCCATGAGATCGTTCTTCCGGTCTTTGCTTGCCTCAAGCAAGTATGAGTTGATCCGCTTCCTTCTCAGCAGATCGTCCTTATCTTTAAAGCTGAAGGGCGTGGCGATGGTATCTACCGGCTGAATGGCCCAGTCGCCCTCGTCCCCCTGAAGCTCGTGAAATCCTCCCCTATATCTCCAGAAGTCGGGGGCCTCTCTGATGACGACGTCCAATGCTGAAGGAGTAAGAAATACGAGGCTCGGAATCCCTCTATCGTAGAAGAGCTCCCTGAAGTTGTTGAGGGCATCGATTAGGCTTGTGTCAAGCCTCTCGGGCAGCTCCCAGATGAGAACATCCACGCCCTCGATATCGGTCCATCTGAGAGCTGCTATGAGGAGATCTCCTTCCTCAACGCTCAGGAGCTTTAGAGCGAACCTCTCTCCTAAGAGCTGAACGATCCTCTCCCTGTAGGAAGGAGACTTCACCGTGCAGATGACGAGGTTGCCCCTTCCTTGAGAGATCTCGATCTCCATCAGCAGGAGATCGACCTCGTCCTGGTCCTCTATTGAGATCGGATCCATCTCTCCACCAGCGGGAGCAGCAGCGGATCTACTACGCACCATCTCTCCCCTCGATGCCTGTACTCCACAGCGATCAGGCTGAAGAGAAGCTCCCTTATGAGGCTCGAATCGGGATCCTTGTCACGGGCCTCTCCGCTATTGTGAATCTCGATCAGCTTTACCTTATGGGCCTCTGTTAGAGACATGTCGTATATCATCCTCAGCTTCTCCAGAGATCTCTCCACATCGTCAGGAGAGATGCGCTCCCGCTCCATTCGAAAGGCCTTTAGAGCTGCCTCCTTCATGACCTCGACCATCTCCGAGAGCTTGCCCGTGGATTCGATCGCCTTTTGCAGCGTGCCTTCCTCCAACAGATCGATGTTCATCCTCCTGGCTATGACTTCCCTGTAGAATTGCAGATTCTCGGAGATGATATCCCCACGCCTATCCTTTACCGGTAGCTGGAGGAGGATGAAGAATCCATTGAAATAGGACTTGACATTCTCGAAGATGGGATTGAACGCCAGATGAATGGGGAACGTGTAGATCACGTAAGCGTTGGGCTGGAGCAGAAGCTGGTAATTCTTGTAGAAGAAATCCTCCGACTGCTGACCCCGGGCCAGCTTGTCCAGGTCGTCAACTATCACCACGATCTGCTTTCCCAGCGCCTCCTCGGAATCGATGATGAGCCAGTTCAGCCTCTGAATGAGATCGCTTATCAACAGGTCCAGCTCTTTGCGCACATACTCCCTGGTCTTGGCCTCCCGGCTCAGCTTCAGCATCACGATTCGGGACCAGGAAAGGCCCGCTGATGCCTGGCTTGTGGTCTCCTCCTCTTGAATCCGGGTTATGCGCTTGAGAAATTCCTTGAAGTCCGTCTCGATATCAGGGTGAAGGCAGGCTCCGCCTTTCTTCGCCGCACCGTATATCTTCAGGGCCATTGAGACGAAGAAATCACGAAAGTCAAAATCGCTAACGTTGAGATCTTCCTTCACGGAATAGTTGACGACCAGAAAGCGTTCTCGGTCCAAGGAAGCCTCGAGGCGATTGAGCTCTGTGCTCTTGCCACAGCCCTTGAAGCCAAAAAAGAGATATTTCTCCTTCTTGTTCGAGATCTCAATGCGGTCCTTCAGCTCCCCCATGGGCGAGATCGCGCTTGAGGGCCGCTCTACGTAGAACTCCCTGAACTCCTGCCCCTCCCTGAGCGGCTCAGCATACAGATTGTTGTAGGCTTCCAACAGATTCTCTGCTCTCGGCATGGGATCCCCGAGAAGAGACATGCTCTCGATCACAGATAATCATTTTGACGCTTTTAAATACTTGGTTATCCGATTGAAGCCAGCTCATCGCAGCATAGGCAATTCAGCAGTAAGTGGAATATTAGCGTTCATTCGCGTTCATTCGCGGTTGAAATAGGGAGAGATATAAGAGGCGGCCCGCCTCCCCCCCCCCAGCCGCCGCTTCCAGGCGCTCGATTGCGCAACCTGAATCGAAGGAAGTCCAGAGATCCCAGCCATTGGTGGCGCCTGCAGCCTGCTGATCCGCCGCTATCCATGCCACTTCGAAAGCTCCCGCCGCACGGCCTCGGCATGGGGGCTTGCGATCGCTTCATGGATCGAGATCGCCGCCCAGGCATAGTCGATCGCCCGCCGATGCTCGCCAAGGGCAGCATATGCAAGGCCCATTCGATCCCCCAATCCCTCGATCGGAGACGACGCCTACCTCTGGCCGAGAGACGTAGAAATCCCTCGCCCCTCCAAGGCCTCCAGCGGTAGGTTGTGTAGCCCTGGACAAGGCCTTCTGTCCTCATCTTGCCGCCATGGCGGAATTGGCTCCTAAGGATGATGAAGGTCCCGTCGATCTTCAGCAATCACTTTCGCCCCGCGCGCGGATCACCTATTTATGTTAAGATATATATCTATATTATGTCGATATCTGAGATGGCATGAGGCCCTACATGATTCTGGGCAGAGATTGCCATCTCGCCTCCTATATTTATCGAAGCATTTCTCTGCCAGGAGGAATCGACCGCCAGATCGCTCAAGGATATCTGTTGAAGACCGAAAAGAGCAGCATGACGACAGCCAAGGCCATTGGCGCGAGCAAGTCGAAGACCTGCTCCTCCTCGTCCGGCACTTCCTCGATCGCATCGGAGACGTTGGACTCAACCATGGACGAATTCCCCTCTTGCTCCTCGTCCACCTCAACATATGCGGCAACTGTGATAGCTGATCCTTTCACGCTCTCAAGATCTCCGCGCACCCCCCTGAAGGATGCATCAGCCGGAGGTATTCGCAGATCTCCAGTGCGAAGAGCTCTGAGCTTGCACTCCAAGGTTAAATTCTCCCCTGGTCCTATCAGCGCTGAACAGTTGAGATCCCCTTCTATGATCTTCAGGCCATCGGGAATCGCCTGCCCAAGCCTCACCAAAGCCTTCCTGTTTCCTGCATTGTCAAGCCTTGCTGTGAGGATCAAATCATCCCCCACCTTTACCCTCCTCGGCTTGGCGGATCTATCGATCTCGACAAAGGGCCCGAAGACATCTACCAGATGGCTCTCGGAATTGACCTCGTATTCATCTCCAACCCAGGAGTATCCGACCTCGCACCCTGGAAGCGCGAGCCCCTTTCCAGGCCTCTTGGCCTCGATCTTATAGGATACGGCCCTGGACTCCCCCGGAGGTACTCGTAGATCCCAGGAGAGGGATTGATCGGCAGCGAACTCCCTACCTGTCGCGTCCTTCATCTCGATCTCCAGTATCCTGTCTCCCTGGTTCACAACGGAGTTCACAACGGCGTACTCCTTCCCGAACTCCTGCACCTCCTCGACGGTCTTGTGAACCTTGAGGGGGCCTGCGATCCGAAAGGCAGCCACTGCCCAGGAACGATGCGGTCTTCCCTGGGGATCGACGTAAACTGCCTCTGCCACGGCCTGGATATCGGTTGGAGCAGGAAGGTAAGGCGCCTCGATCTTCAGATGCGTAGCCCCTTCCTTCCAATCTCCCTCGTCATCCTCCCAGGCCTCCCCTGCCTTGAGCTCCGACTTTGAGAACCTGGCGCTGAGAAGCGGGGGATCGGAGGTGATGTTTATGGTTATATCCTCGGAATCGACCTCGCCATCGTTTCTAGCCGAGAGGTCCAATCTGATCTCTTCTCCGCCGCGATAGATCTCCTTGTCTGAGACGAGGGTCATGGAGATCTCCGGAACTGCAGCAAGCTGCATCTTCACCCTTGCCGAGGGCTCCTTTTGAAGGTCTTCCACAGTTATCCTCTCCACAGTGACCAGAATGGAGTCGTTCAGGGAGACGCTCTCCCCAGCTCGAAGGGCATGTGAGGCCACGAGAGAGCCCTTCTCGCATATCTCCAAAAGCACCCTCTCCTTTGACGATCTCTCAGTCGAGAAATCGGAAAGCACTATCTCATAGTCCCCTAGGCACATCCCATCTCCCCATAGGAGATCCGCGGATAATTCGTCCCCCCATATCACAGCCGATGCGGATATGGGGACCATTGCCATGAGGATGAGGGGGAGTAGTATCAGCATATCACTTCTTGAAGAGGAGGTATAAGGCAAAGATCGCCAGGGCGACGTAGATATACATGGTGCTTGACTGAGATCCCCAAGATTGGCCGCTGGGACCGGGCCCCTCAGCCGTTATCGTCTCCATCTCCTTGGCTTTCGTCGATGCATTCGATCCAGACGAGGATCTCCCTTGATATGAACTATTAAATGAGCTTTGAGATGAACTATGAAATGAACTCTGAGATGATCTCTCGGATGAGTTGCTGCTCTTGGCCTTTCCAAGCGCAAGCTCGCCGTCGTCATCCTCGGTCGATGTTTGGGAACTGAGGAAGGCTGCCCTCGTCTCGGGGACGAAAGCTCTCTTGGCCCCTTCCTGAAATGAGAGGCCTTGAGGCGTGTAAAATGAGACGACCTCGTCGCCCTCCACGGTCAAACGCTGCCTTTTCTCGTATTCGATCCTCGTATCCGGATCGCGCCAGCGTATGCAGAACTCATGATCTCCCTCTTCAACTTTGATCGTGCCCATGTCGGCAATGCTGCTCTTCTGCATCTCCTTGCTCTTCTCGAAGTTACCATCGACGTAGAGGTAGGCATCGATCTTCTTATCGTTCTTGTTTTCGACCTTCACATTCACATCGAACTTTTCGGGATCCTCGTTTCGGATTGTGTAAAGGTTCACCGATGTCTCATTTTGCACCTCTACAACGGACTCCTCCCGATAGCTCCTCTTGGTATCATCGTCCCACCAGGTGATCTCGAACCGGTGCAGTCCACCCGTTAAGGGATAGCTATCGATCTTGGTCTCCGATTTGGAGGAGATCTCCTTCGAAGCCTTGAGATCTGAGTCGATGAATAAGGAGACCTTCTGGCGATCGTCGTCCTGATTGGATATGTATACATGGACATCGAAGCTCTCATCGGCGTCATTGGTCTCGCTGGACGATCCATTTTCCAGTGCCGAGTCGCTGAAAGAATCGGCGCATGCTGCGGGCAGAGAGATGCCGAGAAGCAGGAGCATCGAGATGGTTCTGATCAGGAAGCCCATGATCATGCGTTGCGCCCTACTCCTTTAAATAGGATATGTTTTCAGAAGTTTAGTGATACAAATTATGAGATTCACATAATTTATACATACTTTATCATAAATATGGCCAGTTTGACGAAAAGATTATCTAATATGAAAAGGCTAGGTATGAAGTGATAAGGATGATCTCAGACTGGGCCATCGGCCTATTGATCGCGGAAGGCATACCATTTCTAGCCTTGGTATATTACCTACGGCATAAAAGGCAGATGTACCTCCTGGAGAAGGGGATATTCGCGAGGGACGATGTCGCCATTAGAGCGGAGAGGAGGTTCATCAACGGCCTCTTCCTGATATTGGCCGGAGGCTCGATGATCATGGTCCCCAACGCCGCAAAGTGCCTTGGATTGGAGATGAGCCTCTCCTTCGAGCTGCTCCTGGCAAGCGCGATCGTCCTCTGTGCGGGGATCGCCATGCTCGCAGGAGGAACCTTGCTGCGATACAAGGATGGTTACTCAACAAAGGCCACGGGCTCATCGATGACAAAGACTCCCTAAGCCCGCAATCGAGATCTCCCGATTATGCCCGTCTTTGGGCCAATGAGGCCGCTTTCAACTCCTGCTCAAAAGATGCTCCGAAGAGAGCTGAGCAGAGCTCATAGCAGGAACCATCGCTATAACAATGGTCGCCTGGCTTAATGGGAAATGGGTGGCTGTGTTAGCGGATATCGTCTGGATAATCGTCGATGTGGACCATTTGCCGGTCGGCATGGACCGGACTGCAATGCCGACCGGGAATCGGGGAGCGAACTCCCTAGAGCTTCTCTATCTCCTCCCCGTTTGCAATCCGGATCCCCTTCTCCCCGAGAACCCGCCTGGCCGCCTCAATCTCGTCCACCCTGATGATCAGCATAGCCTTCTGGGCCTTGGCCGTGACAAAAGCGTAGGCGTAGTCCACGTTGATGTTGTTCTGCCCTAACGTGTCAACGATCTTGTATAGGCCGCCAGGGCTGTCCTCCATCTCCACGGCGAGTACGTCGGTCATGGAGACGGTAAAGCCGTTCTGCTTTAGCATGCCGTAGCCCTTCTCCGGCTCGTCCACAACCATTCTTATTACGCCGAAGTCCCCCGCCTCGGCTATGGTCAGGGCCCGGATATTTACGCCCGCATCGGAGAGCGTCTTCGATACCTTGGCCATGCGGCCTGGCTTGTTCTCCACGAATAATGAGATCTGTTTGAGCTCGGTCATCTTCTCACACCTTCCTCTTGTCTATAACCCTCTGCGCCTTGCCCATGGACCTGGGGATCGTCCCCGGCTCCACCAGCTCGACCTTAGCAACTACGTTCAAGACCCCCTTCAGCTCCTTGGAGATCCTCTTGCTTAGCGACATGAGGTCGCCGATCTTGTCGCTGAACCCGGACTCGGTCAGCTCGACTGCAACGCTCATCACGTCGAGGGGTCCTTCCCGCTCCACGGTTATCTGCCAGTGATCCCCAACCTCTGGAATCCTCATCAGCACCGATTCCACCTGGCTTGGGAAGACGTTGATCCCCCTGATGATGAGCATATCGTCCGTCCGGCCAAGGATCCTCATGATGCGAGGGTGCGTCCGTCCGCAGGAGCAAGGCTCCGAGTCCTTGACTGTGAGATCGCCGATGCGGTAGCGGATGAGCGGAAGCGCCCACTTATTCAGAGTTGTTACGACGAGTTCACCAGTCTCGCCATCCTCCACCTGCTCGCCGGTCTTTGGATCGACGATCTCTATCAGGAACATGTCGGCCCAGACGTGTATGCCGTTCTGGTGGCTGCACTCGGTGAACAAGGGGCCGCTTATCTCGCTCGTCCCATAGATGTCGTAGGCCTTGATGCCTGTGCCCTCCTCGATCCGCTGCCTGGTCTCGTTCGACCAGGGCTCGGCACCGAAGATGCCGACCTTTAGGCTCGTATCGTCCCTGATGCTTATGCCCATCCGGTCGGCAACCTCCATCACGTGGAGGAAGTACGAGGGCGTGCAGGCAATCGCCGTTGATCCGAGGTCCTGCATCAGCTCTATCTGTCGCTCGGTGTTTCCAGTGCTCGTTGGAAGAACCGCTGCGCCTATACGCTCTGCGCCGTAGTGAAGACCAAGGCCGCCAGTGAAGAGGCCGTAGCCGTAACCCACCTGGACCACGTCATCTCGGCCCAGGTTGAGCGAAGTCATCGCCCGGGCGAGCGACTCCGTCCACATGTCCACATCGCCTTTGGTGTAGCCGACCACGGTCGGCTTGCCCGTCGTGCCGCTCGATACATGGTAGCGCACAATCCAGTCCTTTGGAAGGCAGAACATGCCTGTCGGATACGTATTTCTCAAGTCAACCTTCCGGGTAAATGGAAGCCGGACCACGTCCTCCAGCGTCTTGATATCGCCGGGCTCCACACCAGCCTCGGCAAACCTCTGCCTGTAGAAGGTGGAATGGTCGTATACGTAGCGGACGGTTGACTTCAACCGATCCTCTTGCAGCGTGTGCAGGTCCCGAGCGGGCATGCGCTCGATATGCGGATCCCAATATCCAGACATTATGATCTACCTGAGTACCATGGAAACGGAGGTTCGATAAAAATCAATCGCTGGTAAGGATCCAACGAGAGATCCTCGAACAGGTTCACGATCCCGACGGGCTCATGCACAAAGGATGAAGAACGAGATCGCGCGATACTTTATCAGGCGAAAGAGATCTTCAAATATGGAAAGGACCGGAGCCTATCCTTGGCTCCGTTCGATCTCCTCTACGACGAGACGATGCGCCTCCCCTGGATCGGCCCGGCCCTTGGTCCTCTTCATCACCTGCCCCACGATGAAGTTGAGCGCCCTCTCGTTTCCCTTGCGGTAGTCGGATACAGCCTCGACGCAGTCGGAGACAGCGAAGCGCACCGCCTGGAGGACGACATCATCTCCCGCCTTGGCAAGGCCCAACGCCTCGACCACCTGAGCGGGCGAGCCCCCATGATCGAGGATCTCTCTGATAACCGAGACTGCGGCGGCATCGGATATCCTCCCCTCGGAGAGGAGGCGCAAGATCTCAACCATATCATCGGGAGAGAATCGGTCGATTCCCGCATCCCTGTAGTTCAGCTCGCCCTTGAGGACGTCCGCTATCCATGCCGCGGCAAGCTTTGGAGGAGCTCTCGATGCTACGCTCTCGAAGAAGTCGGCGACTTTGATCTCGGAAGTGAGCGACTTTGCGTGGTCGTCGGCGACCCCATACTCCTCCCTGAATCTATCCCTTCTTGCGTCGGGCAGCTCCGGCAGGGAGGCCCTAATCGCCGGGACCAAGTCAGCGACCCGGAGTGGCACGAGGTCAGGCTCTGGGAAGTACCTGTAATCATGGGCCTGCTCCTTGCTTCGAATGGATACTGTGATCCCTCGCAGCTCGTCGTAGTGGCGAGTCTCCTGGATCACCCCCATCCCCCTTCGACGCATGTTGCGCTGTCGGGTTATCTCGTAGGATAGGGCCTTCTCAACCCCTTTGAAAGAGGAGATGTTCTTCACCTCAGCGCGATCCCCTCCCTTCAGAGAGATATTCGCGTCCACCCGCATCGCCCCTTCGAGCGCTCCATCGAAGACGTCGAGGTAATCCAGTATGGACTTGAGCTTGTCGAGAAAGATCCGGGCCTCCTTGGGAGAGCGCATATCCGGCTCCGTCACGACCTCCAGGAGGGGCATTCCGCAGCGGTTGTAGTCGACCATGGTGTACTTCGCCTTGTCGATCGTTCCTGCGTGGACAAGCCTTCCGGGATCTTCCTCCAGATGAGCCCGGGTGATTCTGATTTTGCGCTCGCCATCCTCCCCTTTGATCAACACTTGGCCCTTTGTTGCAAGGGGGAAGTCGTACTGGCTGATCTGGAAGCCCTTTGGAAGGTCCGGATAGTAGTAGTTCTTCCGGTAGAACAGGGTATTCTCCTCGATCCGGCAGTTGAGGGCAAGCCCCACCTTAATCCCGCTCTCCACCGCCCTCCTGTTGAGAACTGGAAGCGATCCGGGAAGCCCAAGACAGACTGGACATGTGTGGCTGTTTGGAGGCGAGTCATGGTAGGCGGTCGAGCAGCCGCAGAACATCTTTGATTTCAGCCGGTTGAGCTGGACGTGTACCTCGAGCCCCACGATCACGTCGTTATCCGCAGCCATCAGGCCACCTCCGGCATCCTCAAATGATGGGGCGTTGCCTCCTCGAAGGAACGCGCCGCCCTGAGCAATAGATCCTCTTCGAAATGTCTTCCGATCAGCTGGAGCCCTATCGGCAGATGGCCGGCAAATCCGCAGGGAAGCGATATGGCCGGAACTCCGGCGAGGTTTATTGGAACCGTGAAGACGTCGGCCATATAGAGGGAGAGGGGATCGTCTATCCTCTCGCCTATGCGAAAGGCGGGAAAGGGCATCGTGGGGGAGACGAGCAGGTCCACATCCGCGAGGGTCCTCTCGAAATCCTGCTTGATCAGAGTTCTCACCTGCAGCGCCTTCAGATAGTATCGGCCGTAGTAGCCCGCGGAGAGGGCATAAGTGCCAAGGAGTATGCGCCTCTTGGTCTCCTTGCCAAAGCCGGCTGAACGGACCTTTGAGAAGGTCGTATGCCAGTCACGATCTTCGCCCGTGCGTCTCCCGTAACGCAGCCCATCGAAGCGGGCGAGGTTGGAAGATGCCTCGCTCATGGCGATGATGTAGTATGCGGCAAGAGCATACTTGGTATGAGGAAGGCTCACCTCCCTCCACGAGGCCCCGAGCTCCTCGAGAACCGAGATCGCATCCCAGACCGACTTCTCCACAGCCGGATCGACGCCTTCTCCGAAGTACTCTCGCGGAACGCCTAGACGGAGGCCAGATATTTCATCGCGGACGCCGGACAGATATTGACCCTTCTCCGCCGAGGTCGAGTCCCTTGGGTCGTGGCCTGAGATAACCTCCAAGAGCAGGGCGGAGTCCTCGACGGATCTCGTGAGGGGTCCTATCTGCTCGAGGGAGTTTGCGTAGGAGATGAGGCCGTAGCGGGAGACGAGCCCATATGTGGGCTTGAGCCCGACTATGCCGCAAAAGGAGGCAGGACATCTAACCGATCCGCCGGTATCCGAACCAAGTGCGCATGGAGCCTCGCCTCCAGCGACTGCCGCGGCGCTTCCACCGCTAGAGCCTCCAGGAACCCGATCGACATCCCAGGGATTCCTCGATGGTCCAAAGCAGCTCGTCTCTGTGGAGGTCCCCATGGCGAACTCGTCCATATTGGTCTTGCCCATGATTATCGCTCCCTCCGCCTTCAGCCGCTCGATCACATGGGCGTCGTAAGGAGGGACGTATCCCCGAAGTATGGAGGAGCTGCATGTGGTCTCTATCCCCTTCGTGGATATTCCGTCCTTGATCGCTATCGGAATTCCAGCCAAGAGGCCGCCCCAAGGGGAGCGGTCGAACTTGCGAGCCTTCTCAAGAGCAGCCTCCTTGGAGAGTGCGTTGAATGCGTTGAGCTTGCTTTTTTCGATCCTCTCGAAGAGACATTCCAGATACTCCTCGGCCGATCCAGACGCCAGATCCCTCTTGAGCCCTGTGAGCATGGCGATCACACTATCCTCGGGCTCTTGAAGTAGCCAGCCTCGACTTTTGGGGCGTTTTTCAAGGACTCCTCCTGGGCGAGGGATGGCGAAACGCGGTCCTCTCTAAACACATTGACCAAGTCCAGCACGCGATATGTGGGACTCACGTCATCCGCATCTACCTCGTCTAGCTGGTGGAACCAGTCCAGCACTGAGTTGAACTGGGCCACGAACTCCTCTCGCTCTTCTTCAGCTATCTCGATGCTGGCAAGCCAGCCTATATGCTCCACATCTTTAATGGTGATCATGATGCATCACACGGTCAACAGCCGTCTCGTTTCGTTCTCATCTCCTGAGCGTTTCTCGCTAGGGAAGACGCATAGGAGAATGTCTCCTCGAAGTACCTTATAAGATATAAAGGCTCAGGCAGTGTGTCGATGAGCCAAAGAAAAGGTAAAAAGGCAGCGGACCCGCCGGGATTCGAACCCGGGTCTGAGGCTCCGGAGGCCCCTATTCTATCCAGACTATACTACGAGTCCAGCCTAACTTTCCAGCACGATCTCGATGTTCACATTCTTCGGGACCTGGATGCGCATGAGCTGCCGTAGAGCCCTCTCGTCTGCATCAAGGTCTATCAGGCGCTTATGTACCCGCATCTCCCAGTGATCCCAGGTAGCCGTTCCCTCCCCATCAGGGCTCTTCCTCGTGGGAACGACCATACGCTTGGTGGGGAGAGGGATCGGGCCAGCCATATGCACCCCAGTCCTCTGGGCGATCCCCTTCACCTGGTTGCATATATCATCCAGCATGGAGGGATTCGTCCCGGAGAGTCTTATTCTTGCCTTCTGCATAGTTCAACCAACTGAAAATAAATGGTTTAGCGCGGCGTCACGTTTTGGCACATGCCCGCCGCGATAGTCTGACCCATATCCCTAATGGCGAACCTTCCCAACTGGGGGATCTCCTTAACCTTCTCTATGACCATCGGCTTGCTCGGGATCACTGAGATGATGGCTGCATCGCCCGCCTTGATGAAGGCCGGGTTCTGCTCCTTCACCGCACCTGTTCGGGGATCGAGCTTTGCCTTGAGCTCGGTGATCGTGCAGGCGATCTGAGAGGTATGGCAATGGAAGACCGGTGTGTATCCAGCTGAGATAGCGCTCGGGTGCTGCAGAACAACGATCTGAGCGGTGAACTCCTTGGCCACGGTGGGCGGATTGTCCACATGGCCGCAGACGTCGCCTCTGCGAATGTCGTTTCTGGAGACGCCCCTCACATTCCATCCGATGTTGTCGCCAGGCAGGGCCTCGGGCACCTCATCGTGGTGCATCTCGATCGACTTGACCTCCCCCGTTACCCCTGCGGGCTCGAAGATGACCTTGTCGTTCTTCTTCATGACTCCCGTCTCGATTCGCCCGACTGGCACGGTGCCAACGCCGGAGATCGTGTAGACGTCCTGGACAGGAACGCGCAGCGGCAGTGTGGTGGGCTTGACCGGCTCCTTTAGGTTGTTCAAGGACTCGATCATTGTGGCCCCCTTGTACCACTTGGTGTTCTCGCTCAGCTTGATCAGGTTGTCTCCAACGAAGGCTGATGTCGGTATAAAGGGAACCTCGTCAACCTTGTAACCCACCATGCGAAGGAGCTTGGAAACCTCCTCCTTAACCTCCTTGTACCTCTCCTCGTCGTACTTGGCGGCATCCATCTTGTTGACGGCTACGATCAGCTGGTTGACACCCAGCGTCCTCGATAGGAATACGTGCTCCCTCGTCTGTGCCATCACACCGTCGGGGGCGGCCACCACGAGAATGGCGGCGTCTGCCTGGCTTGCCCCTGTGATCATGTTCTTGATGAAGTCCCTGTGGCCGGGACAGTCCACCACGGTGAAATAGTACTTATCCGTATCGAAGCGCTGGTGAGCGATATCGATCGTCACGCCCCTCTCGCGCTCTTCCTTCAGGCTATCCATGACCCATGCGAACTCGAAGGTTGCCTTCCCCTTGGATGTGGCCTCCTTCCTGAACTCGTCGATAATATGGGGATCAATGGCACCCGTCTCAAACATCATTCTTCCGACAAGCGTTGACTTGCCGTGGTCAACGTGTCCGATTACCGCTAAGTTGAGGTGCGGCTTGCTCTCTGCCATGTATCCATCCTCCAACAGATTCCTTATTAATCTTGCGTATCTCGCTATTGCGTTTAATACTTTCGAAGGCCTTGCCTTCAGGCCTTGAGATAGTCACTGGGCTTGGGCATATCAGGCTTGAGGCCCTTCCTAGTGCGTATCTGCTTGACCGCCTCCAACAAGAGATTTGCAGGAAGCGGCTCGAATCCAGCGAATTCCGTCGACCACATGGCCCTTCCCTCAGTGGCAGACCTAATGGCGCCGGCAAAGCCGAACATCGCCGCCACCGGGACCTTGGCCTTGATTATGATCATATCCCCTTCGGTCTCCATGTTCAGTATGATGCCACGGCGGCCCTGTATCTCGGCCATTGCCCCGCCCATCTGATCCTGTGGCACCTGGATGAAGACGTTCTGGAAAGGCTCCAATAGGGTGGGATCGGCGAGCAGAATGCCTGCCTGAACTGCCTGCCTTACGGCCGGTATGACCTGGGCCGGGCCTCTGTGGATGGCGTCCTCGTGAAGCTTGACGTCCATCAGCTTGGCCTTGACGCCCTGGACCGGCTCCCTGCAGATGGGCCCGTTCCTGATGGCCTCCTCGAATCCCTCCAGGATGAGCTCCATCGTCTCCCGGAGATACTGTATGCCCTTCGTCATGTTGATGAACATGTTGGTCCCAAAGAAGTTCACCAGGTTTCGGGCTTCGTCCTTGTCCATGCCCTCCCCCATGAGCATCTGTCTCCTTTGGACCTCGTCCATCTTCATATCTACCTTGCCCTCGCGGAGAAGGTCAACGACGCCGGCCTCCAGGGGCTCGAACTCGATGTAGAAGCGGTTGTGATGGTTGGGGGACTTGCCCTCCACAGGACCAGCTTTTCCAACAACCGATTCCCTGTAGACCACTATGGGCGGCGTGGTCTTGATCTCCACGCCCTTATCTCGCGTGATCCTATAGGCCACGATCTCAAGGTGGAGCTCGCCCATCCCGGCCATCAAGTGTTCGCCCGTCTCCTCGTTGATGTTGATCTGGAGTGTGGGGTCCTCCTTGGCCACTTGGCGCAGCACCTCCACGAGCTTGGGCAGGTCTCGCATGTTCTTGGCCTCGATTGCCACGGTCATTACGGGCTCGGAGACGTGCTTGATCATCTCGAATGGTGTTATGGCCTCTGTCGAGACTGTCGAGCCAACGATCGCATCGCGAAGGCCGGTCACGGCGGCAATGTTCCCTGCGGGGATCCTCTCCACCTCCACCCTCTCTGCGCCCATCATAATTCCGGTCTGCTGTATGCGGTTTGTGTTGGAAATGCCGGAGATCATCAGCTCCATGCCCCGCTCCAGCGTTCCGGAGAAGAGCCTCCCAGTTGCCACCTCGCCAGCGTGGGGGTCGACCTTGACCTTGGTTATCATGAAGGCCACAGGACCATTTGGATCGCATGCGGCCATGGCCTTGCCTACCTTGCTGTCCCAGTCTCCGTGCCAGACCACGCGGACGCGCTCCTTCTGGGCTTGCAGGGGGCTCGGCAGGAAGCGGATGACCATATCGTTGACGGCCACATAGAGGGGGCACTTCAGTGCCAGCTCCTTCATGTTGTCGTTCTTGCAGTAGTCGAAGACCTCTTCGAAGCCGATTCCGGTCTTCTTCATCTGGGGCACGCTGATCGCCCAGTTGTAGAGGGCGGAGCCAAAGGCCACGCTGCCATTAGCAGCGTCCAAACGCCACCCGGCCTTGTACTTCTCCTCGTCCATCCCCCGAATTAGCTTGTTGATATTGTCGATGACATGGCCAAGGCGCAGAGCCATCTCTTGTTTCTCCACCTTTAGCTCGTTTATCATGCGATCGACCTTGTTCACGAAGAGCACCGGCCGAACTCCTTCCCTTATGGCCTGCCTGAGAACCGTCTCGGTCTGTGGCATGGCCCCTTCCACAGCGTCAACGACTACCACAGCACCATCCACTGCCCTCATGGCCCTTGTGACGTCACCACCAAAGTCAACGTGACCGGGAGTATCGATCATGTTGATGAGGTACTCCTTGCCGTCGAACTCGTGAACCATGGAGACGTTGGCCGCGTCGATTGTGATGCCTCTCGCCTGCTCCAGCTCGTCGAAGTCCATGAAGAGCTGTCTGCCCGCCAGGTCCATGGAGATCATCCCCGCCCCTGCAAGCAAATTATCGGAGAGGGTGGTCTTCCCGTGATCGATATGCGCGACGATCCCAATATTTCGGATCATTTCGGGCTTATCCATCAATGTCGTTACACGTTCAGCTATCTTCTTCCTCTTGCCCATAACACGCACCGCGATATTTGTGATGAAGGTAAATCCGGTCTAGGACTTGATTCCAGCTTCGGACTCCTTGACCTCTGACTCCACCTATATAAGCCTTGGGCCATGGACCGAGGCGAGGCGGACGAGCATCTAACTTGATGCGCCTTCTCGAATGCGCCTTTCGCCTTTTCGCACGATTGAACAGATCCGCTCAAGCGATTAACTGGACGAGAATCGAGAAAAAAAATAATCCGAGTAAAGCTTATATCGATGGGACGGAAGGTGTGGCAAGGTTTTCACGATGGCACGCTTGGTAATGAAGTTTGGAGGAGTCTCCGTTGCCGATGGCAAGAGGCTTCGACACGTGGGGGATCTCGTCAAGCACTTCCACGATCAGAACGAGATAGTGCTTGTGACCTCAGCCCTGCAAGGGGTGACCGATGAGCTTCTCAACTGCGCAAGGGTATCGGCAGGGGAAGGAAAGGTTGCAGAGGTAATAGATTTCATCGAGAGGCTCACCGAGAGGCATAATCAGGCCATCTCCGACGCTATTGACGACGAGGATATTAGATCGGAGGTTAAGGAGATCACCGATAGGAAGCTGAGCGAGCTTGAGAAGGCCTATATAGGCATCTGTTACCTTGGCGAGCTCACCGCCCGATCGATAGACCGGATCTCCAGCTATGGCGAGCAGCTGGCAGCGCCCATCCTTTCAGGGGTTCTCAGGGACATCGGCATCAAGTCTCGAGACTATACCGGAGGGGAGGTAGGCATCATCACCAATAGCGATTACGGAAACGCCCGTCCCCTTGATAAGACGTACTCCCTCATCGAGGAGAGGCTGATGCCGCTTTCGGGAGTTCCCGTGGTCACCGGCTTCATCGCCAAGGACGAGAAGGGGATCATAACCACGCTTGGCCGAGGAGGATCGGACTTCACAGCGTCCATTATCGGATCTGCCATTGGAGCAGACGAGATCTGGTTCTGGAAGGAGACTTCAGGGGTCCTCACGACCGACCCTAAACTCGTGCCCGAGGCCAAGACCATCCCCGCCATATCCTACATCGAGGCGATGGAGCTCTCCTACTTCGGTGCGAAGGTCCTTCATCCGCGAGCCATCGAGCCAGCCATTAGAAAGGGAATCCCCGTGCGCGTCAAATGCACATTCGATCCCGACAGTCCTGGAACGTTGATCATTCGAGAGGACGTCCAGAAGAAGGATGTGATCAAGGCGGTCACTCTGATGCCCAACGTCGCCATGCTTAACATCTCCGGCGCGGAGATGATCGGCACCCCCGGCGTTGCCGCACGGGCCTTCACCTCCCTTGCAAACGCCGACGTGAATATAATAATGATCAGCCAGGGATCCTCCGAGGCTCACATCTCTATCGTTGTCGAGGAAAGGCATCTGGATCGGGCGGAGGAGACGTTGAGAGCTGAGTTCACTCGCGGAGTTGTCAGGGAGTTTTCACACAACCGCGACGTCGCCGCCCTGGCCGTTGTTGGGGCTGGGATGGCAGGGACCCCGGGCGTTGCGAGCAGGATATTTGGAGCCATGGGCCGGGCTGGGATAAACGTGATGATGATCAGCCAGGGTTCTAGCGAGCACAACATCTCATTCGTGGTCTCGTCGAAGGAGGCAAAAAGAGCTGTAGGAGAGCTTCATCGAGAGTTCGGGCTTGGTGGGGAATCCAGATGAAACACATGACCTACGCCTCATCAGGCGTCGACATCGAAGAGGAGAGACGATCGATCGAGGCTATGAAGCGGGTGCTGACCAGCAAAAGGATGGGCTTTGGCGCTCCCCTGACGGATATTGGCCACTACGCTGGGCTCATAGATATGGGAGAGTATGCCCTCGCCATGACGACCGACGGCGTGGGAAGCAAGGTCTTAATCGCAAACGCCCTGAAGAAGTGGGATACCGTCGGCATAGACTGCATGGCAATGAACGTAAACGACCTTCTCGCAATCGGAGCCGAGCCTCTCGCCTTCGTCGACTACCTGGCCGTCGAGAAGGTCGATCCCGTGATGTCCGAGCAGATCGCAATAGGCCTACAGCGCGGAGCGGAGATCTCGAACCTCACCATCCTCGGAGGGGAGACCGCGTCGCTTCCGGAGATCATAAGGGGATTCGATCTCGCGGGGACCGCTTTAGGATGGGTTGCCAAGGACAAGATCATAACGGGCGAGGGGATAGGGATCGGAGACGTGCTGGTGGGGATCCCTAGCTCCGGCCTTCACAGCAACGGCTACACTCTCGCCAGAAGGATAATAGAGGAGTCGGATTATACCTACTTCGACCAAATGCCAGGATCTGACAGGACCATAGGGGAGGCCCTCATCGAGCCGACCAGGATCTACATGGAGGCGCTCGATCTCATAAAGGAGTGCGATGTGCACGGCATGGCCCACATTACCGGAAGCGGCCTTCTCAAGCTTCACAGGATCTCCGGATTCGGATTTGAGATCGATGATCCGATCGAGCCGCAGCCTGTATTCCGCTTCCTGCAGGAGCTGGGGGGTGTCGACGAGGCGGAGATGTACAGGACCTTCAACATGGGGATGGGATGGATAGCAGCGATGCCGGAAGAGGATGCAGACGACGCTATCAGGATCACCGGCGGCAAGGTCGTGGGATCGATCGTCGGCGAGGGGATTCGGCTCGGGGATATGGTGCTTAAGTAAGGGGAGGATTATGGGGGCCGATCCTCTGGGCCTTCCCAAACCTCGTTTCAGCCTTTCCTCGTCTTCGCTTCTTTTTGCGCCTGCCAGAATATATCTGCCATCGGAAGTCGGCTGACTGAACGGCCCATACCCTGGTTTTCCCCGCGAAGGTTGATGACAGGGGGCGCAAGCGGAGCTGTCGCCGGATCACTGGCCTTCACTTCTTCACAATTCAGGCGCTCATCTTCAGCTCGATCTCGCTGGCAGCAAGTGGTCTAACCAGAAGCTTTCCGGGCCGGATCTCCTGCAGGACGCAATCGACCTTCTCAGCTCCTTCCGGTTTCAGATACGCTTCACCACAGCAAGAGCACACAAGAGCTGAAACTTTCTTGATGACGACTACTTCATCTGTGACGGCTCCCGCGACTGAAGTCGCAGGCATCTATGGTATCTCAACCAACGTCATGCCGCCCCAGGGCGATTATTTCATGGCTTCGATGCTCGCCGTTCCAGATTTTACGCACAGGACTTCCCTGCACAACCAGCTATCGGGAGTTCTGAGATCTAGTCTGGCTGGCCTACCTGAGTCTATTCTACTTCTAGTAGCAAGAGCCAGACAAACTGGGTAGCGTACCGATTCTACGATAAAATAGACAAAGTCCATCTGTTCTCGCCGGTTCTATTTTGACCCCCCAATATAACCACACTCCGGTTCCTTTTTAATCCCCTACGTATGTAGGCCTCCATTCATCACGTATGCTAGGAGGAGGAGGGGGGCATAAGGTGAAAACGATTGCTGAAATCCACAGAATCGTCAGCTTGTACGAACTATATGGATCCTACAAGAGAGTAGCTCGCGAGCTTGGCATATCTCGAAACACCGTGAAAAAGTACGTCCGAAGGGTCAAGGATGTACGGGAAGGGACAGCCGCAGAGATCCTGCCGAGGCATAGAATGATTGCCCAGCCATCGCGCGTCCTAACCGAGACCGTCCGCCAGAAGATCCATGAGCATCTCGAGTCGAGCACCAACCACCCTCAACAACAGCGCTTTTCGGCCAAACGTATTTGGGAGATGCTTGTTATGGACGGCCATAAGATCGGGTACGCAACCGTCAAAGATGAAGTAGCCCGCTGGAAATCCGCTAACACCGATCGAGAGGTGTATATCCTACAGGAGCCTCGCTAGGGTCACAGTGCTGAATTTGACTGAGTGCGAAATCCGATTCCGCTATGCACTCGATAGCATTTCGCATCCTACAGGCAGTCGGAGGCAGCGGCGCCTTTGCTGTTGCAACCGCCATGATCAAGGATGTTTATGACAGCAGGAGCAGGGAGCCGATCTTGGCTATGGTCCAATCGATGGTCTCGATATCACCAGCAGCAGCCCCGGTCCTCGGCGCGTTCCTGCTCAAGATCATGTCATGGAGGGGAGTGTTCCTGGCATTGGCTTTCATCGGCCTGATGGCATTGGCTGGAGGAATAGCATTGCAGGAGACGATTGAAAAACGCAATCCTGGCTCGATCTTACAGGCCTTTGGAAGGCTGTTTACAGTTGCCAAGAATCCGGGCTTCTCGTCTCTGCTCGCCCTGTTCTCCTTGCCGAGCGTCTCATCGATGGCGTTTATAGCCTCATCATCTTACATTTATATAAACGGATTTGGGCTCAGCGCGCAAGTCTACAGCTATTATTTTGCCATAAATGCCATTGGATTGATCTATGGCCCGATGCTCTACATGAAAGCGTCCAGGAGATACCACCGAAGAACCATTATCTGTGCCTGCTTTGCCGCAATCTCAGCAAGCGGCCTCCTCATATCATGCTTTGGCGGCTTTCAGCCATGGATATTGGCCATGGCGCTCTTGCATGCAACCATCTCTTCGAGCTAGTGTGCGAACTCCCGGCACGAATTTGATGCTTGAGCAGCAGATGGCGGATACAGGATCTGCTGCAGCTCTGATGAGCTGCTTTGGCATCTTCATGGGAAGCATCGGCATGACCATAATATCCCTGAGCTGGAGCAATACGATCTTGGTACTGGGCATGATGAACATCCTGATAGGACTTGCGAGCGTGGCGCTATGGCTGCGCATCTCTAAAAAGTCGTATGTAATGCAGGTTCCAGAGAGGCATATCGCTACAGCAAGCAAGTAGATGGGGCTTGAAAGAGTTAATCCGATCCAATGGGGGAGTCCCAGTGAGGGGGGACGGAAGCTGGCTGCTGATTGATATCCTGGTGGAGCCTCGAAAAATTGGCGATGCTAGCCTCCCCCCTGCTCCTAGGATTCCGCCTTGAATCACCGGAGGCTGCCCAGGCCTCCGCCTAGCCCTATCACCAGCCCCAATATAACGCGTTTGCAGGCCAGGGATTGAAGAAAGGGGGGTTAGGACCTACTCGAAGTCCTCTCCGCCCATTCCACCCATGCCGCCCATGCCGCCGGGCATTCCACCAGGGGCTCCCGATCCTGACTTCGATGCTATGACATCATCGATACGTAGGATCATGACCGCAGTCTCGGTTGCGGAGTTGATGGCCTGAGTCTTGACTCTGATCGGCTCGACCACTCCCAGCTTCAGCATATCGACGGGCTTTCCGGTGTCAATGCCCAAACCTGAGCTTTTTTGGCCCTTCTCATGGGCGCTTCTCAGCGCCACAAGTGAATCAATCTGGTCCAAGCCGGCGTTCTCAGCCAGGGTCTTGGGTATGACCTCCATGGCATCGGCAAACGCCTCGATGGCCAGCTGCTCGCGACCTCCCACGGTGGATGCAAACGCCCTGAGCCTCAGTGCAAGCTCCACCTCTGGAGCACCGCCGCCGGGAACGAGCATCTTGTCCTCCAAAGCCACGCCGACAACGCGCATTGCGTCCTCCATGGCCCGGGCCAGCTCATCAACCACGTGCTCGGATCCTCCGCGTAAGATGATGGACACGGACTTGGGATTGACGCACTGCTCTACGAAGGTCATCTTCTCATCGCTTACCTTCCTCTCCTCAACCAGGCCAGCCTTTCCGAGGTCATCTTTGGAGATCTCATGGATGCTGGTGATGATCCTTCCGCCTGTCGCGCGTGCGAGCTTCTCCATGTCGCTCTTCTTAACCCTGCGCACGGTGTAGATCCCGGCCTTGGCCAAGAAGTGCTGGGCGAGATCGTCTATGCCCTTCTGCTCGAATAGTACGTTGGCTCCGGAGGCAGCGATTCTGTCGACCATGTCCTTGAGCATGGTCTCTTCCTGGTCCAGAAAAGCCTGGAGCTGATCTGGGGAGGTTATCTGAATCTTGGCATCGACCTCAGTCTTCTCGATCTCCACGGCTGCGTTGAGCAGAGCGATCCTGGCATCGGTGACGGACTTTGGCATGCTGGGGTGGAGACGATCCTTATCTATGACCACTCCGCTCACAAGCAAGGAGTCGTTTATGCCGCCGCCGACCTTCTTCACCACGGTGATATTGTCGGTATCGACGGTCCCGTCTTCGTCTACAACAGATCTGACTGCCCCTACAGCCATCACTGCCAACTCATCTCGGGCTGATTGAGAGCCCTTGCCTGACATGGCAGTGATCGCGATCTTCCTCAGAAGATCCTCATCTTTTGCGGAGATTCTTACAGCTGAAGACCTGAGAATCTCCATGGACTTCTCAGATGCAGCTCTGTACCCTGCTGCAATTACCGTTGGGTGAATATCCTGCTCGAGCAATGCCTCGGCTTGCTTGAGCAGCTCTCCAGCCAGCACAACAGCTGTGGTTGTGCCGTCTCCAACTTCCTGGTCTTGGGTTTTGGCGATCTCAACCATCATCTTGGCCGCAGGATGCTCTATATCCATCTCTTTGAGTATGGTGACGCCGTCATTGGTGATTACAACGTCCCCTAGGGTGTCTACCAGCATCTTGTCCATGCCCAAGGGACCTAGAGTGGTCCTTACCGCGCCAGCAACTGCCTTGGCAGCCATGATATTCGATCTCTGTGCATCTCTTCCGGCAGTCCGCTGGCTGCCTTCTCTGAGAATGTATATGGGTGTGCCACTGAATTGTCCAGCCATTAAGTACCTCAACAATACCGATTAAACAACTACTCATTGTTTGAGCTTCTATATAAAACACACGCTTGAGGTGGGTATAGAAGGCTTCGAATAGCGTACTTGCGGCACCCAAAGAGACTGAGTTTGCCTATAATTGCGATCCAAACACTCGAATTTCTGTATCCATCACACCCTAAACTGCCCTTTTCTTCATTTTTATCGCCGGGATTTCCTATTTTCTTGTTTTTTCGATAGATACCGCCAATCGGCACTCTTTCGCGCTATTGCCAAGAAGATTGTAACCGAAAGCGTTGAACATCACTTTGATCTGAGAGGTGAAGCCTCATAGCTTACTGCGGTTGAACAATCATATGGCCGACTTGAGGATTAATGCGCAATCTGCTAGGCATGCTTACGCAACGAGGCCTCTGCCTGTTTGCGATTCCCGCCTCCATCTTTCCCCGGATCTCCCGCCCATCTCCTGCCCTAATTTCCGGCTCGAAGCGGATCGTCGCAAAATCGGAGCCACTAGCCTGAACCCTCCCACCTCTACGTGCCCCCTTAGGTGATACGCCGGAAGATCGATAGGCTGCATGGAAAGGGAGAATATTGGCCTGACGAGCCCGGAGGCGAAAGTAGCAAGACATGCTGGTCGCATGGCAGCGATTCAAGCCTATCCGATCCCCCAGCGGGTGATCCCTCCTCGCGGCTGCTCGCAAGTCAGCCTAGAGCTGAGGGGCGAGATCCCTCATCCTCTCAATGGTCTCCACGACGGAGGCGGCTTCCTTGCGCTTATTCTCCTCCAGGTGCTCGATGATGCCAAGTATGGGGACTTCTAAGGAGTATATGGTCATCGGCCGACCTTGCCTTTCTTGCTTGACTTCGATCTCCCGTAGCCATTTACTCTCTCGCAGTACCTTGGCTGCTATGCTCACCTCAGGCTGCCTGAGACCAGTTGCGATCTCGATCTCCCTGGCGCTGGCTTCGCTCACGTTCTTGAGATACGCAAGCATTGTGGCCACATTCCGAGGCATACCCAAGTCTCGCAGGATCTCAATGAACTCAGCATCTTTGTCCCCAAGCACCTTGACCGCAAATTCCCTCATGAAATGCATGTGGATCTTAATAGTATAATAATGATCTGGTCATATCAAAGTACTGGAATTATAATCCCAATGGTGGGATTCGCGCCAGGCATGCCGCCCTCAGTTCCTCCGGCTCGATCTGGTCGTAGATATCCGCCGCCTCCCACCGAGCGTCTCTTCGGCGCTCCTGGATGAATTCGCGATCCATCCCGGCGCGGCGATCCCGGGGGCAGATGGCTGAGATGGATTTTGTGGAGCATCGGCTCTATGATCCTTTGCGCCGCGGCCTATAAGCAGATCCATGTCCCGGTCGAGGCCGGCTGGAGCTTCTGGAGCGGTAGAGATCGCTGGCGACATCGGCGCCACCCGCTTGCGCGCCCCGGGCAGGCGCGCCCCGGGCAGGCGCGCCTCGGGCAGGCGACGCCCGTGATCCGCGGCCAGCTCGCTTGCGGGGGGCTATGTGACGCTTCCGCCATTTGGCCATAGCGCGAGAGCTTGCGGGCTGCTGGGCGTGGGCGAGCGGGCGGTGATAGCTGGGGCGTCTCCTCTCAGGACTTCGTCGTTCCTGCAAACCCCGGACTGCGAGGTAAAAAGGGCATATATCATGCATATGGATTAAAGCGCAATTTGCTTTGCATGCTTATGCGGCGGCGCCTCATATGCCCCATAGCTTGCTATTGGGATGCGGCGCCGCAATCTTGCATTTAATTCAACTCGGTTGCTGGTTTTTTAGCTCAGGCTGCCCCCCCTCATCACGCCGTACGTCTCACCCATAAGAATGTGGTCACCTGAAGTCGCAGTCATTTCAAACCCTGCGCTTTCCTGGAAGAGCATAACGAAATCAGACCCTCCAAACAGGAAATTCCCGAGCATGTCGCCCTTCTCATGAGTGGATCCCACCACAACATCCTCTTCAAAATTGACAGAAGAGACCTGCGCCATACCCATTGGAATTAGTGCCACTAGCCCATATCTTCCCGTATCCACTATTACATAACCACGGGTCTGAGAAAACTGCCAACCTGTCGAATCTATTGGATCATAATTGCCTTGTTCTGCGTCCCACGCCACCTCTAAAGCAACATTTTGCAATACGAGCTCTTTTTCTTTAATTGTCCCGCCAACCGCAAAATGATAACGATGGTAGTCATTTACATTCAGGAAGGAGTGGGTGAGTACGCCATTGGCAAAGGCGTCCTTGTACGGACTGTCCTTCCCAAGCAGATCAGAGATATTGTAATAGCGCACGAGTTTGACTCCCAACCCGTCTTCTACCTGGATGCTTGAATTGTTATCAATTGCCCATGTTCCCTGAGGGACGGAATCAGCCGGTGAAACAACGACTGCCGAATCGTTAGGCGAAGCGATAGGCCGCGCATCAGGCGATTTTAGGTATCTGGAGAAAAATTGATTAAATGTATTCCAGTTAGATGGGGACTCATACCAATCATTCTGCAAACCGTAGCGCGGGTCGTTATAAAACTCCTGATAAGTCATTTGGTTCCATGAATCTTCGGTATCAAGGAACGCTCCCCATGCATTGGAGAAATTGAGCAACCATGGGGAAAAAGGTTCGTAGTACTGAATCGCATTCTTGTATAGGCTTTTATCTTCTAATTCGGGAAGAGGTTGGTCAAGCAGAAAATAAAAGTAACAGATACTTTGCAATATTTCGTCACGTGTGAGATTGGACGGATTCTCAATTACATCGCGTGGGATGAGTTCTGATGCACTGTCTATGAAATCATAGTAGTCCGACAAGCTCTGAACAGGATTCGTCGTTGGGTCGGGATTAATTTCCTTGGCTTCTGCGATCGATTTTTCCAACATGTCTTGGATTTCCGGATTCGTCTCCACTAAATCTATGAGATCTCTAGTAATCGGCTTGTGACCGTCGTCCGCTAGTGAAACGATGCTTAAGGAAACGATCGATGCTGCAAATATTATCAATGCAAAAAAAAAGTTTATCTTATAAGTAGCTCTTTTCATATATTTCATCTCCTGATTCGTTAACTCTCATGTCTGGCACTAAATATTGGGCACTAAGGGTATATGTTAACTTCCCAACCTTATTTAGTTTTCCCTTTGGATGATGTTGCCGATATTCCGGATTAATGTCTAGTCAAGAATCAATATGTTTAAATTCTAATTTATCACAATATGTTATTATCTCATGCAATAATGTGCAATTACAGAGTCCAGAATGTTTGGACTTGATATATGCCATGCCTCCATTTTTAAATTTTTTCTATGGCATTTAATTCAGTCCCCATTCGATCCAGGAACATTTTCAGCTTTCATCCCTCGGGCAGCCGGGCCCAGAATGCAGTATCTGGCGTCTGCATAAACCATTTCGCATGAACTATGTTTCACCAGATATAGTTTCTCGTCCATTGTGCAAGAACCCGCCATAACAATCAATCCCCAGAGGTGGGATACGCGCAAGGCATGCTGCCATTAGCTCCTCCGGCTCGATCTGGTCGTAGATATCCGCCGCCCTCCTTCGGGCTTCTCCTTTGGGCTCCTTGATAAGCTCGCTATCCATCCCGGCGCTGTGCAGCGATCCAATGCTGGCAACAGTAGGGGTGGCCCGGTCCTCCAGCTTGTCTGAGTCAGTATCATGCAAGCCCGCGAGCGGTCACTGCCCTCTTGGCAACTTGCTCAGCTGCCCATTTGTCATGTGCCTTTGCCCCGCCGCCCTCAGCCCCCCTTCGCCGAACCGCGATCTCCCCGTCGAAGCCCCCATCCCTTGCCCCGCAGGCCCCCAATCCCCGAAGCGCCGCATTAATAACCGATCCAATGGACGAGAGCCTTGAGGTGTATTTCGTGGAGCATCAGCTGGAGGATCCTTACGTCGTGGCCTATAGGCAGATCCATGCCCTGGTCGGGGAGGATCGGGTGGAGCTTTTGGAGCGTTCGACCTGTTATGGAGGATCGGCCTGGGCCAGGTACCATTACTCCAGGGGGCCGTTGATCATAAGCTCCAGAAACCTGGGTGACTGGTTCCGCTACATGCTGCGGCCGGGAAAGTCCGATCTCGGGCTCGTCTCCTCGCAGAGGTCGGCAGGAATAGAAGCAGTCGAGGTTGACGGGGATGAGGTTAGTATCACCTACGTAGGCCTCGGGGGCGGGGGCGTCGGAGCCACGCTATCGCGGGCGCGGGCTGGTGACGTTCTGAGGCACGACCTGAGCGAGTCGGGAGGAGGGCGCGTTGCCAGAGGAACGATCGTCGTTCCCCGAAGGGAGCGCCTCATCATCGGCGTCGACGACACCGACTCCAAGACCGAGGGCGCGACATGGTCGCTCGTCCATAACATTGCAACAGCGCTCGACCGGCGGGAAGCGCGTTACATCTCCCACTCGCTCGTCCAGCTCTTTCCAGTGCCGCACAAGACCCAGAACTGCGTCTCAACCGTAGTCGAGTTCGCAGCCCTTCCTGGCGGATCCGACGGCCTTATGAGGGACTTCCAGGCCCTCCTCGAGAGGTACACGGTCTCCGAGGAGACTGGCCTCGTCGCCTGGAAGGCGTTCGATCCCTCCCCCCTCATCGCTTACGCGAAGCGCTGTCGGACGGAGAGGATATCTGTCGAGGACGCAATCCAGGCGGCAAGCGATGTCGGCGCAGAGGTTCTGATGGACGGACGCGGGATGATCGGAGCGCTTGCAGCGCTTCCATTCTGCGCAAAGCCCGATGAGTCGGTCGTTCCCGGTGGCTGATGTACTCCAGCATCAAGGCCGCGGCCGAGGCTGTTGATGATGCAAGGGTAGATCTCGTTGCTTGCGTTCCCGGCTATCCCATAACCGACCTCGCCGAGGCCTTGTGCGGCGCAAGAGTCGCGGTCAACGAGAAGGTCGCGCTCGAGGTTGCGCTTGGCAGGTCCGCAAGCGGCGGGCGGTCGCTTGTCATAGTCAAGAACGTCGGGATGAACCTCCTCGCCGATCCCCTTGTGATATCGGCGACGATGACGATAGGCGCGGGGCTCGTCATCCTTGTCGGAGACGATATCGGGCCGGAGGGATCACAGGCCGAGATGGACAGCAGGTACTACGGCCCCCTCTCGATGCTGCCGCTGCTCGACTCAAGCGATACTTCCTCCCTCTATTCCACCCTGATCGAGGCGTTCTCCCTCTCAGAGAGGATGAGGGCTCCGGCAATCGTAAGAGCGACCTCCGGCGTCATCAAAAGCTCGGAAGGAGAACCTCCGGCGAGGAGGGTTTTGGCACCCCCTGCGGGGGGATTTGAGCGCGAGATCTGGGAGCTTACGGCTCGCGGGAGGCATCAGCGCTTCTACAAGAGGGCCTTTCCAATAGCATGCGAGGCGTCGGAAAGCTCCTCGCTAAACAGGATCTTCGGGGATGACGACCCCCGCATAGGGATAATTGCTTCCGGTCGGCCTGTAACGCTTGCGGCATGGCTAGGCTATCCGGTGCTTGCATTAGGCTATGCCCATCCCCTGCCGGCGAACCTCATTCGATCGTTTCTGGAGAGGCATGAATTGGTGCTCGTTGCAGAGGAGCCGGGCCCCTTCATCGAATCCAGGGTTCAATTGAGGGGCGGGATCTTCGGCCGACTCACCGGCGATCTGCCTCAAGGGGAGGTTACCCTTGAGGGGTTGAGGAAGGCCCTCAACCGGATGGAGGCTGCCTCGCCCTTAACGGGCGCAGGGTCTGCCGCTTCGAAGCCTTCTTCGCCGCTCTGTTCGGAGGCTTTCTCGCCGCCTTCCCACAAGCCGCATGCCGCTTTTCCTGCTTCGCAGCCGCTTTTCGCCCCGACTTCTACTGAGGAGGAGAGGGCTCTTCCCGGCCGTAGGGGGATCTGCCCCGACTGCCCATATCTTCCGCTCTATAGGGCGCTTGCAAGCCTTGGAAAGACGGTTGCAGGGGATGCAGGATGCAGCATAATGGCTGTTAGGGACCCTCCAGCAGTCGATATGGTCTACGGCCTTGGCTCATCCATTGGTGTAGCCTCAGGCTTCGCCGAGAAGGGCATAGCGCTGATCGGAGACTACGCGCTAGCTCACTCGGGTCTCCAGGGTCTGATCAACGCCCTCTGGCAAGAGAGGCCCGTGCTCGTAGTCCTCCTGGAAAACGAGAGGGCTGCTATGACCGGCGGGCAGATGGTCCCCTCGGTTATGCCGGTTCTCGCGGCCCTGCTTCCGATAAGATCGATCGAGATGCCCATGGCAGAGAAGACCATCCGGGAGATCCTCCTCGATGAGATCTCCCGGCCGGGCATTGGCCTTCTCGCAGCAAGGGCGAGATGCCCGCGCTTTCAGCCCTAGGCAGAGGGGCCCGCGCTTCTCCGCCGAGCATCGGGCGGCCTTCTTTCGCCCCTCTTTCCTGACCGGGATCTTAGGTCCTCACCGGCTCGGAGTAGAGCGCAGCCTGGGTGAGGGAATCGTCTGGATCGCTTCTCCTCTCACCGCGATTGAAGTAGGTGTACCCCTGAAGCGCTACGCGGAGCTCCTCTGCTATTCGCTCCGGATCCTCGATATCCCGCGCTGCAATGCTCCTTATGAACTCGTCCGTATCGTAGTTGAAGAACCGAAGGAGCTTGTCGCATGTATCGCCGGGGATCGTGTTGCAGATGCGCCAATTCCCCTCATCCACCACGATATGGACCTCGTTTACGCAGCCGAGCAGGTTATGGAAATCGCCGAGGGTGTCCTGGTATGCCCCAAGGAGGAATATGCCCATGTAATAGTCCCCGTCGAGGTTGTGCATCTCAAGGCATTCCCTGGGCCCCCGCAGGCCTCCAAAGCGCTTGATCTCTCCGTCCGAGTCACAGGTAATATCGGCGATGGTTCCAGCAACGCTCGGCATCTCCCTGTGGCGGTGAAGCGGCATTATAGGGAATATCTGCTCTACCCCCCACATGTCGGGGACCGACTGGAAGAGGGAGAAGTTTCCTATGTACTTCTGGCTGACCAGGCGCTTGAGCTCCGCGAACTCGGGAGCAGGATCGCCCGCCTGCCTTGCAAGAGCTGCCGCCTTCTGGCAGACCATCCAGAAGAGCGTCTCCCCCTTGGCTCGCTCCTCGAGGCCGATGTTTCCCAGGTTGAAGGCACTGAAGAGCTCGCTCCTGAGCTGGACTGCATCGTGATAGTGCTCCTTGTAGTTCTCGATGTTGATAGTCTTGAAGGCGAAGTGGAGATCCTCAATCTGGAGGGAGTCTCCCTTATGGGGATAGGGCAGGTAAAGGGTTCTCGAGTTCTTCTTTCCTATCACCTTGAAGACCAGGAACGAGTGGTATGCGGAAATCGCCCTCCCGCTCTCGGAGACGATCGTTGGGCAGCTGACCCCCTCCTCCTGGCAGATCTTCTGGAGTGTATAGACCACGTCGTTCGAGTACTCGCGGAGATTGTAGTTCGCGCTAGAAGGCTCTGACGTGCGCGATCCGTCGTAGTCGACGCTAAGACCGCCGCCAACGTTGAAGTACTCGACGTCTGCCACCTTCTTGATCTTTGCATAGACCCGGGCGGCCTCGTTCATCGCCTCCTTGATCCTGCGGATGTCGGTTATCTGAGAGCCTATGTGGAAGTGGAGCATCTTCAGACGGTCTAGGTGGCCCTTTTCCGAGAGAATCCTTATGACCTCCAGGGTCTCGCCCGTGGATAGGCCGAACTTCGACGACTCGCCACCGGACTCGGCCCATCTCCCGCTTCCCTTAGAGAATAGCTTGACACGGATTCCTATCTGGGGCACCTTCCCATCGGAATGCTCGAGGATGTCGAGGAGCTCCTCGAAGAGGTCGACGACAACGATGATGTTGTTCATCCCCTGGAAGCTCGTCGCAAGCTTCAGGTATCCCTCGTCCTTGTAGCCGTTGCAAATGATGAGAGACTCCGGCGGAAGGTTCATCGAGAGGGCGCCGATCAGCTCTGCCTTTGTGCCGACCTCGATTCCCATGTTGTACTTTCGGCCATAGCGCAAGATGTACTCGATCACCTCTTTTCGCTGGTTGACCTTCATGGGAAAGACCGGCTGATATCTCCCGATGTATCTGAACTCGGATATCGACTCCTGGAATGCCCCGTTGATCTCATCGAGACGATCGTCTATTATCTGAGGGAACCGTAATAGTAGCGGAAACTGGACCTGGGCTGCCTCCAGCTCGCGGATTATGCCCATTACGTCCACCTCACTATCGGGATCCTTGCGGGGCTTTACAGTCAGATTGCCCGACTGGTTGATCGAGAAGTAGCCATTTCCCCACCGGTCCACGCGGTAGAGTTCGATTGAGTCGTCAACCTTCCACATGAGATCTTCTCCCGTCGCGACGTATCCGGCAGTAATAGCCATTGCCCCTATTTCCCTCTCCATACTCTCCAGCTGAATTATTAGTTTGGATCATAACGATCAAACACCTCCTCTGTTACCCTGGCCCGCGGCCCAGGCCTGCCATAGGGTGCTCTTTTGGTATATAAAGCTACATTACAGGCCAATTTTATAAAAATATAAACCTCCTTGGACAATCTTTAAACGTCACTAGGATCTCTAAAGGGGCAATGACCGGGGTTGATATGAAGAATGATCTGCCTCAAAGAGAGAGGCAACACACAACGATTTCCATGGAGGATCGAGATATCGCAGGCCTTGCCAGGGATATGGGCAGGCTGGGGTTCCAGGCAGGTCAGCTTGGGCGGTCGGTAGACGTATGGCAGAACATGCTCGATGATGAGGTGACGATATTCCTTGGACTGGCAGGAGCGATGGTTCCCGCAGGCCTCAAGGAGGTTGTAGCCTACCTCATAAGAGAGCGGATGGTCGACTGCATCGTAAGCACAGGGGCGAACCTATTCCACGATCTCTGCGAGGGGCTTGGGGTGATCCATTATAGGGGTGATCCCTCTGCTGACGATGCTCATCTGAAGGAGTGCGGCATCGATCGGATATTCGACGTATACGTCTCGGAGGAGGACGTTCAGAAGGGGGACCGATACATCGTGAACCTCGTGCGGAAGATGAGTCAGGATAGATCCTATTCCTCCAGGGAGCTGATGGAGCTAATAGGTAGCGACATGCCGAATACCACCATCCTCGGAAGCGCAAAGAGGGCAGGGGTTCCGGTCTTCGTGCCAGCCTTATGCGATAGCTCGATTGGCATAGGCATGGTAATGGCATGGCGAGATGGGCATAAGGTGATGATCGATCAGATCAGGGATGTCCATGAGATAACCCAGATCACCGAGCAGTCGACGAAGACCGGCGTCGTCTTCGTCGGCGGAGGGGTTCCGAAGAACTTCATTCAGCAGACAAAGGTGGTGGCTTCTCTGCTCGGAAACGATAAGGGCGGGCATAACTACGCAATTCAGTACACAATCGATCCTCCATACTTCGGAGGGCTATCTGGCTGCACCTTCTCCGAGGCGGTCTCGTGGGGCAAGGTCGATTCCAAGGCGAGGATGGCCCAGGCCTTCGTCGATGCAACGATCGCGCTTCCCTTCGCAGCCCACGCCCTCAAGGGATCGGGGGTGAGAAGGAGGATCGCGCCCAGGTTCGATTGGCAAGGCTCGGATCTCGCGCTCCGCTACGAGGCTCGATCCAAGTAGCGACAAATCCTCCAAAGGGATCGCGAGAAGGGACGCCCGCAGGCATCAGGGCGGCTCTTGCGCGCCAGATGAAGATCGAGATAAATCAAATCAGTGAATCTCGTCTTCCACGCAAAGCGCTCGCAATTCCGTCGAGCTTATGCCCAAACTGCGAAAAAAGATATCCAGCGCGCCGATTTCTTGGGGAAAGGATCGGGGCCATCTGCGCTAGATGGCCCGCCTTTGATCCTTCGAGCTTAGAGAGCGATGGTGCTTGCAAGTTCCAGGCTCTGAGTTCTATTGCCGTTTCCTTCAACCAGGATGGCAGTCTCTCCGGCATTCCATAGGTAGCTGTAGCGCAAGCTCTGGTCTCTTCCAGCCTTATCCCTGATTTCGAGGACGTCTCGGCCGCCTACTTGCGCGGTTCCGAAGCGGTCGACTCCGAGGAAAGGAGGCTTCTCGTACTTCGGCTGAAGGCGGAAGTTCTCGACTGCGGCCAATGCATGCGCCTCGTCCTCTGTCTCGATGATGGTGATCTTTGCGTCGTAGTCCACGCCGGGCTCTCCCCAGACGTAGTAGGCGATCGATCCATTGACAGCTCCGATATCGTTTGCGCCGTAAAACTCCTCAAGCTCCTCGGTCATGTTGATCCAGGGGGTGGAGGCGTTGATCTCCCCTCTGAATGAAAAGCCCATCGGGAGGTTCTCCCTCGGGAGATCCGGAGCAGCGGTTCCATCCTGGCCGACGCACCCGCATAAGGGGATTACGCCCAGCAGGAGAATGATCGATAACAGCTCGTGTCTCATGTACCGATAGATCCGCCTTCAATAAGATAAAGCCTGCCGTCGACCGATAATGCTTGCAGTCCTAAGTAGATCCTTCCATCGATAAAGAAAGCCCGCCATCGATAAATAGCAACTGCTCAATTACTTGAGGGCTACCAATCTTACACTTGGACATATTGTCAACTTCGACACGCGATCCCTAAACTCGGATTGAAACGCAATATAAATGCTCAGAAGGACAGCAAATACACGCGAATTAAAGCAAAATATTCGCGTTCATTCGCGTTCATTCGCGGTTGAAATAAGGAGAGATATAAATAGTATTTGCACAATATCGTGAGGATACTGGAGATACTGATCAAAAGAGATCACTACCAAGAGGCACTGCGGTTCCGCTGAAGATTAGCCAAAAGGACAATTTGCCTCAACGTATTGAGCATGTTCGATAAATAGGGCTGGCCGTCGATAAGGAGATCCTACCGCCTATAGAGAACGCCTGCCGTCGATGAGGCCTTGGCCGACGTCAAGCCGGTTTGAGCATCGCTCGTGTTCGGGTGATGTCCACTTCCACAAGTCGCCCTTTGGCCCTCTTGCTCTCCCCGAGGATGCCTTCCATGATGATCTCATCATCTAATACGAGTATATGTACAACGCCATCCATGAGGAGATCCTCTTGCTCCCCATCGACCATGTAAACCGAGAGCTCGCACATTTCATCTATCCCCGATTATCAGTTGGACGGACCCGGCGGGATTCGAACCCGCGACCCCCGGGTTAGAAGCCCGGTGCTATATCCTGGCTAAGCCACGGGTCCGCTAAAGTTGGAGGTTATCCCCCCCTCGGGGGGGCTTGGCCCAAGGCCTGCTTCAGCTGGTCCTGGAGCTGCGTGAACCTGCTCTGTATCCTCTCCTCCTGCTTTGCCATCGTCTTAAGGCGAAGGTCCATGACGTCCTTCTTCTCAGTCAGGTCCTCTAGTACCTTGGCCTTTTCCGCCTTTATGAGGATATCTCCCACGCTCTTGTATATGATCTGATCGTCGGCTGCCGTCTCAAGCTCCTTGAGGGCGGCCTCTATCTCCTTGACCATGATCTCGATCTGGCTCTTCTGGCTGATCAGAGCCTGCCCCTGCTGCTGGAGCTGCTGCAGCTGAGCAAGCTGATTCTGTAACTGTGGAGGCAATTCCGTGCTCATATATTCATCATCTCCCATCCTATCTTGAGCAGCCGAATCCAGGTATTTAGGGCAGCCCTGGCCGAGGCCAGATCCCGACCCTCTATCCTGATCTCAACCTGCCCATCTCCTCGCTGGAGATCGACTACACCTCGATGGAGTTCATCATCCATCTCGCAGGCAAGAGCCCGATAGATCTCATCGGCGGCCGTCGTCTCAAGGACGATCGAAGCATCACACCTCATCTATCTCCTGCCTGTGGGACTCGCGCCTTCAGACGGCCTTCATCTTCTTGACCGTCGTCGGGCGTTCCTTCATGAGAATCCTATGGCCACAGTAGGGGCACCTTATGCCGCTGTACTCATAGTCCACCTCGACGGTCCTCTTGCATCTGGTGCACCTATAAGCCATATCACTCGATCTCCATCGTCCTCTTCATGGACTTGGTCACGGACTTGCCGGCAGATGTGACCGGTATGTAGGCGCCGCCAGCGAAGGCGAAGGAGCACTTGGAGCATCTCCATATGGATGTGCCGGCCCTTCTTACCTTCATCCTGCCGCACTGAGGACATTCATAGCTGGCCTTGCTCCTCTCCTCCATGTCGGCAACGATCTTTCTCGACTTCCTTCCGTACCTGGCACCGAATCTGGCAGCCGACCTGCTCTTCCTACCTTTCCTGAACTGCTTGACCATGATTATACTTCCAGAAACTTCTCCCGGATCTCTCTAGCCCTCTCGCATGCTATATCAACGATGCGGTAGACCTGGTCCGTCGCGAGCATTCCTGTCCCGCTCTTCTGCATCCCGCATATCCTCCCATCGGCGGTGGAGATCACCGTCATCTTGGTTGAGGCTATCGGTTCCTCGTCGCTATCCGGGTCGAAGAGGATGACGCCGCCAAACTCCATGGCTGTTGTCGCGATAGGCACGTCCTTGACCTCCAATGGATAATCCTCCCCTAGGCCGAACTTCTTCGCGGGGACGATCGTGTTCAAGAGTGCAGCTATGGCTCCAATGCTCGATGCATCCATGATATTTCCGCAGTCGTCGAGGATATGCACATCTATGAAGATGATCCAGACCTTCTCCCCCGGAACTATGCAGAGGGACTTCAGATCGAGGGATTTCGACTCACGCACACCTCTATCGACCAATCGGGCAAGCTCGATTCCTACCTCATTGGGGGGACCGGGCTCGAAGAGCGGCGACGCGAGTGGTACAAGTTCGGCGTTCGTTATGATCACCCCTCGATCCGGAGAGTCGGCGAAGGGCTCTCCAGGTTGCATCTTCACTCCCACGAGCACCTGGGTCTTTCCGAGCTTTACTAGGGCGCTTCCCTCGGCCTTTTCTATGAGCCCCCTCTGGATGGAGATCTCCCTGTAGCCGTCGAAGGATCTACCGTCACCCCTCTCTCCGCGCAGCATTAGGTTGTAAAGGTAATCCTTCCTGATCTCGGATATGACGCTAGTCACAGGCCGTCACCTCCGCCTGTTCTCCCCTCTCTCCCTCGAGCTGGCTATACCTCTCGATGAGCACCTTTCTCTGGACCTCGTAGATCTGGCGGCAGCCGCTCTTGGCAAGCTCCATAGCCTCGTGGAACTCATCGATCGTAAGCCCTCCGTCCATCTGCAGGAGCGTTATCTCGCCGGAAGGGGTCATTGCGATCGGCATATCGGCGTCGCCGAAGTTGTCCTCCTCCTTCATGGGATCGAGGACGATCTCTCCTCCGACCTTTCCTGCGGCACATGAGCTGATCAGACCTCGCATGGGGATTCCTGCGTCGGCGAGAGCGACCGAGGCTGCATTTATCCCAGCGGTCCTTGTTCCAGCATCTGCCTGAAGGATCTCAACGAATACGTCGATCACCGATCGAGGATAGTAAGATGTAAGAATGACCGGCTCCAGGGCCTCGCGACCCACCTTGGATAGCTCGTAGCTTCGCCTATCCGGCCCGGGACGCCTCCTCTCCTCTACCGAGAAGGATGCCATGTTGTACCTGTAGCGAACTATGGCCCTCGTCACCTCTTGGAGGTGTCTTGGATGAACTTCCCTCGGCCCGTAGACTGCCGCGATCACCCTGTTCTTTCCCATCTCCACATAACACGAGCCGTCGGCCCTGGCCAGAACGCCAACCTCTATCTTGATGGGGCGCAGCTCATCTGGCCTTCTCCCGTCGAGTCGAAGGCCGTCTTTGATGAATGATATCTTCTCTTCCATAAAGATCAACTTCTGCTCCCCTTTTCCCCCCCGAGGAACTCCACGATCCGATCAGTAAGGCCGTTGGTATGGGCCTCCTTCTCTATTATTAGTATGGTCTTTATAGCCAGATCCATGTCGTCCTCGTTCCCGCTGACCCAGATGCGACCGTTCTGGCCTACGAATATGTTACAGTTGAGCTCCTTTTTTAGCATTCCGATCATGGAACCGCCTTTTCCGATGAGCCGGGGCACCCTGGTGTGGCTTATCTCAATCAACCTGCCGTTCTTGATGGGCCCCAATCTGCGGTCGTTCACGGTCAGCTCAACTTTCATCGTGCAGTCCACGTCCTTCACACGGGCCATGAGGGAGCTTCCTATGCGCAGGTATCGGGACATCTCCTCCATATCTATTCTTTTGGGGAACTCGGATATATGGAGCAGTCCATCGTAGGGGGAGCTGATGTCCACGATCCAGTTGGAGAATGTGATGTCCTTGACTATGCCTATTATGTGGTCGCCAGGTGCTGGGACGTACTTGCCGGCCAGGGGTATCACGTTGATCCTGTTGTCCCTGTAGTTGGCCAGCCCATAGAGGAGGGAGAAAACCCTTCCGTCCTTGACATATGTACCCTCCCCGGACCTCTTCTCGTCCTCAGAGAGGATATCGCCTGGCACCACAATCGTTCGCTCGATCCTATCCATCTTTGTAACCCTCATCGCTTCAATAGCTTGGTCTCCGCATCCCCCTTGGTCAGCCTATTGATGAGGGCATAGAAGTCCTCCTGCATCCCTGCGGGGATCCTGATGACCCCTATCCAGGAGCCATCGTTCTGCCAGGCCTCTCTAATTACCTGGCCGAATCCGGCGATCTCCCCGTAGGCCTTGGCCGCAAAGCTGGCCTGGACCTTGACAGCGATGTCGACCTCCTCGAATCTTATGGGTATCAGAGGGCGGATAGCCTTCATTGCTATGTTGACCAGCTCATCGGTGGACTTGGATGGATCGATGTTCACCCTTGCCTCCTTTATCGCCTGCTCTATTCGGCTGGGGGGGTGTGGGGTCTTGGTCTGGGGATTGATCGCGTTTCGGGCGATTATCGCTATTACCTGGAGCCGTTTGGCCTCGATGAACTTCTTCCTCTGTTCAGCTGTCAGGCTGATCTCGCCCTTCTTGACTATCTTATCTGCAATTGTTAGGACGTCTGTTGTGCCAAAGGCCTTCATCAGGTCTTCGACGGGGCTCCTATCTCCCCGGCTCGCGTTCTGGAAGACGTCCTCGACTGCCAGTATATCCTCCAGCAATACATCCTCGCCGCGACGGTAGGCCAGAGCTCCGTCTGCGTCCACCAGAACCTCGAAATCGGTCCCGTGGCTCTTCAGCCTGGCTGCTACCGCCTCATCGACGTTAACCATCCTTAAGCCTCTTCCACGGCCTGGGCGGCCTTCATCCTCTCAACATAGGAAGCTACCTCTGCCTCTTCCAGCTTGTGAAATGCCTTGTCGGCCAGCTTGATCAGCCCGATCTCGGTCGTTGCCGCCTCGAACTTGCCCTCGGAGGCCTTGTAGAGCGCCTCGAGCCCGAGCAGAATGGCCTCTTCCATGGACATATCCTCTCGATACTTCTCCTCGAAGACCTCCATGACCGCTGCCCGCCCTGCTCCAATCCCCGTTGCCTTGTACTCGAGGAGCGCTCCGCTAGGATCCGTCTCGAATAGCCTCGTTCGTTCATCATCCGCCCCGATGATGAGAAGAGCCGTTCCAAAAGGCCTCACACCACCGTACTGCGTGTAGGTCTGCTTGAAGTCACATACCTTCTTCGCAAGTGTCTCGACGCCTATCCTCTCGTCGTAGATCAGCCTGTTGATCTGGCATTCGACCCTTGCTCGGTCGATCAAGACCCTGGCATCTGCCACTAGGCCTGAGGTTGCCGCCCCTATATGCGAATCTATCTGGAATATCTTCTCGATGGACTCCGGCTCCATAAGCCGGCTGGTTATTCTCTTGTCCACCAGCACGGCCACACCGTCCACCGCCTTTATACCCACAGCTGTGGTCCCTCGCCGCACCGCCTCCCGAGCATACTCCACCTGGAAGAGGCGTCCATCAGGGCTGAAGACGGTAATAGCCCTGTCATAACCCATCTGAGGTGCCATCTGCATAGTCATATTCTCCATCTAAGTCAAAAGAGGTAAGCCCCAAATATCTGGTATCCGATCCCTTGGTCATATCCTGGTTGTCCGGAGTGAGGTCGATCTCCTCGCCCCTAATTCGGGCGATCGAGCCAGTGACCTCTTCGATCTCGATCCTTCTATGGTCCGATTCAGCCCCTAGTCTGCCCAGTTCCGGTATATACTTTTCTGTTAGAGCTCTAATCGTCCCCGAAGTGCCGAGCACGATGAGCGACGCCCTGAACCCGCCGACCGCATAAACGCATGCCAGGGCCGAACGGCATTCTCGGATTCGGATATGACTGCAGCGGAGGATGCCGTAGCGTCCATCGAACCTGATGAGCTTTAGGCGATTCTTGGAGGATCCGATGTCGCCTAAAAGGCTCGCCTGGGCCGAGTAGATCTCCCAGAGGAGGTCCCTCTCGCCTACGCTGCCCTCGCACTCCACGAGGAAGGCCATATATCTGCGCCTGGGGCGCATAGTGGGAAGCCTCGTCCTCAAAGGATCTCCACCCCAGGGGCTGCCCATCTCCGGCGGTTGAGGCTGATGACCTCGCCCGGATAGAGCAAGGCCGCCCTGGCCTCCTCGTCCTTCATCCCAGCGAGCTCTGCGAGAGCCATCAGGTCTCTTGGAGACCTCAGGTCGAGATGGGATCTGACATCGGCGCTAATTACCATGGGCAGTCGAAATTTTCTGGCCATCGCCAGGTTCCTTGCTATGAGCTCGAGCCACTTGGTTCTAGGGCCGCCTCGAAGGCGGATCATGGGGCTGAGGTCAAAGCCGATTGCAACCTGATTGAGTTTCGCCGATCTGGCCATGGCGATTGTAAGGGATGACCTTCCGGCCTCCGGATGGAGAAGGATGTCCACGTTTGGATTCTCGCAAGCAGCCCTGTTGATCGCCTCGGATCCACCGTGGACCGCCACGATCTCATAGCTCCGCCGAAGAGCGGAAGTCTTGCCGATCAGGGCTCTCTGATCCCTCGCAACGACCTCAGTTCCCCAGGCGACATCGATCTCCTTGACGCGTTGTACTGCCTCTGGCAAGAAGAGGAACTCATAGCCGCTGTGATTTGAGATCACTATGCCCGAGTAGCCGAGCCTTCTCGCGGCAAGAGCGAGCCTGCTCGGCGAGTCCGATCCCTCGGGAAGGGCATGGATGTCATATCCATAGAACCTCAAAGCAGCTCCCCCAATATCCTCACAGCCTCATCCCTTTTGGAGGGATAGGTGGCGATATGGGCGCATGCGTCTATGGCGTCCTTCGAGTCGGTCAAAGATATGCGCCCCTTGAAAGCGGCCTGCTTGTCCAGGCGCATATGGAAACAACAATCCTCGTCGGTCCGTTCAGGGATCTCCCTCTCTAAGCGGGATAGATCTTGAGGGGAAAGCTGCTCTCTGAGGATCTCGAATAGGTGGCCGCCATCTCGCCTCCCCAGCGTCGCCTCCAGTATCACGATCTCGTTGCCGTGATGGCCGGCGACCTTGGTCGCAGTTATGCTGTCGAGGGGGACGAAGATGGCCAGGGCCTCTCGAACCCGGGCCTCGTCCTCGGTTGCGGCCACGAAGGCGCGAAAGGTTATCCTGTGGATCACTTGCCCTTACCGGCGTTGGCCCTTATGCTCGGGCGGGTCTTCTCAGTGCCCTTTCCTTTCTTGGACATGCCCCTTCCAACAACGCCTGCTCGGGTCAGGCCGCGCTCGGCTCTTCCCCTATGGCCTTTGAGGGCGATCCAATTCAGGTCTTTGTCGGCCAATATCACCGGGTGGTGAGGATCGATTAGGATGACCTCGAACCACTTCTGCTTTCCGTCCTCGCCCACCCAGTATGAGTTCAAAGCCTCCATGTTAGGGTGCCTGCGGGATGCTCGCTCCTCGGCAATGCGCTGGAGGCTCTTTCCCGGAGCCTGGCGATGCATGCCCTGGTGCTTGGTCCTCCTGTTCCTGATGTACCTGGACTTGCGCAAGGACCCCCTCCTCACCTTCACGCGGACGATCGCAATCCCCTGCTTGGCCTTGTACCCCAACGATCGGGCCCGATCAAGCCTTGTGGGCCGCTCGATCCTCTCCACCGTGCCCTGGCCCCTCCAGGCCTTGAGCCTCTGCTGACGCAACTCTCCTACATAGCCGCTTCCTGGGGAATTCCAGGCATCGCGAATGTAACCATAAAACGACTTCAACTTTTTTCACCTCGGCCCGGTTCAATCGATGCGATCACATCCCGGACCTATCCCCCTCAAGCTTCTAGCAGATAAACCTTTTCCAGAGGAAGGCCGCGAGAGCTCGATTCGATCCGTCCCAGGATCAGAGCCTCTCGGAGAGGAGCCATCGTCGAGGCTGGCATATCTCCTTCCGGATGAAGCGAGGCCGGCCCCGGGGAACATAGTGGAGATCTCCTTCACCCTCCCGAAGGAGGGACTCGAGCGCGACGCTCTCCCTCTCTGAGATCTCCACGTCAATCTCTCGGCCAGATCGAAAGCTCGATAAATGGGCGATGATCATTCTTCCCGCATCCTTCAGGCAGCCCTTCTCCAGGTCCTCCTCGGGGCAGGCGGTGCCTGTCGCATAGGCGACGGGGCTGTGAAACATGGCACAGAGATCGTCTGGCCGGCAGAGGTCGAGCCCAGCAAGGCCAAGGTGTGGGTATCCCCTGGCCTTGGCTTTGAGCGTCCGACAGCTCGGGCAGTGCATCCTTCCAAACCACTTGCGAAATATCCTCTCCTCTCCAGCGGCATCGTCTCCCTCCACGACCACGGTCCAGAGAGCTCTCGCCTCCTCCTCGGGCCACCCGGCCTGGGCCAAAAAGGCTGCAAGGAACGCTGAGGATCTGGTCTTTCCCCTCCCAGGGCCCCTCCTCGATATGATCTCCCTGATGCAAGGGGGAAAGCGCTCCATTGGGGTCCTCTCCTTCGATATCCAGACCTTCCTCTCCACCCTATCGATCCCTAGGAAAGATACTGGGATCTCCTCGACCATGCCATCTCTTGCCCTAGTTGTGTCCTCCGTCGATATGGCCATCGAGATCCCTATTCTATCGGCTACCGACGGAAACTGCTGAGGAGGTCTTCTGGAGATCGTGCTCCATCCTCTCCTTGAGTATGCACCTGCCGCCCCTCAATCCGCCCATCGGGTTCTTCGGCGTGCCCATGGAGTTCATGCATCTCGCCATCACTGCCGCTCCGCGAGCAAGGCCGTCGTCGACGAAGACCGTATTTTTTTCAGGGCTCTCGAAGAGGTCGAGCCTTTCGAGCTCCTCGAGTATCAAGGCCGGCTTATTGCCGCTGATCCCGGCCCGACCGGTGACGCCTATCGCCGTCTTCGAGCTGATCAATCCTTCTTCGATTGCGACCTTTACCATCCTTCCCGCCATGCGGGCGCAGACGAGGTCGAGCGTTCCTGAGAGGACCTTCTCCCCGTCTTGCTTGTAGATATCCCCTCCGATCTCCATCAGCTTATGCAGGTCGCTTCCGTCCTCTCCTACGTCGCAGCCGATGAGCACAACACCGATCTTACGAGCAGCGGAAGCGTCAACAGGCACATAGCCGTAGCGCTTCCTTGAGACGGGGACCTTCTCGATGTGGATATATTGATCTATCATCTCGGCGTACTCCCTCGCCTTCTTGTTGGTCGTGCTCCTCTTTCCGTCGAAGATATCGAGGGCGGTTCCAGTATCTGCGTCGACTAGGCCAGTGCCTCGGACTATTGCATCTGGAATGGCACCTGCAACACCGCAGAAGTTGCCGATGGTCCGGGCGTAGGGAGACTCGTCGCTCGTGATCCTGCCGTCGAGGGTTGTCCCGAAGTCCATGGAGAGGCAAGGATTTCTAAAGTCCACGTCGGTCCATTTGGCCCCCTGCTTGATCCCGGCCGTTGCAAGCTCGCCTTCCATCTCGTTTGCCACGATCTCGACTCCGGTCGATCCCATGGGCGGCCAGACAGAGGCAACCGGCCCGTTGAATACGATCTTCTCGATGAGGGTATAGCGCTTGAACCGATCCATGATGTTCTGGATGGACATAGCGGGCGTCATGAGCCTTGGTGGAACGCCGGCGTTGAGACAGCCCTGGGCAAGCGCCTGTATGAATATGCCTACCTCGTCAGGGGAGTCGAACTCGGCCACGACCCCTGTCGAGCGGACGACGAAGTGAAGGTCCTTCTCTATGCTCAAGGCAGCCTGCCTATGGCTCTCCAAGAGCGTATCTCGCACGAGCTCTGCGATGGATTCCTTTGTAAGGGGCGTCCCGCAGATGGTCCTTCCGAAGATCTCCTCGCCGGGTGCCGGGAGACGGACGTCTCTCGTCATCCGAACCGTCTTGTTGACGATCTGAGTCTTGCCCGTCTCCATATCAGTGGCGGTGAGGATCGATTTGGTCGTTGTATTTCCAACCTCCACTGAGGCCACGATATAGTATGGCTTGGTCTTGAGCTCCAGGAAGTTCTTGATCGGGGTGCTCTCGGCGATCCTTGGCTTGGGCTTGAAGAGGCGGCGACCTAGGCTCATGCGGTGCCTTTGGTTCCTTGGAGACGTTAAAACCTTCGCCCAGGGGAATCGAAACCAGGACTTTTGGCAGCAATTGCGAAACGAGCAGATCTGATGGTCGTAAACTCAGAATAGGTTGGAATTTCTCTGGCATTGATGAAAGCGATAACTATTGTCACCGAAGGAATCAATCGATCTATAA
>JAFGMR010000065.1 GCA_016927425.1 Methanotrichaceae archaeon
GATATTTGAGTCACTTCTTACAGGTTGGCAGTTTAATGCTGAAGAACTATGGAACCCTTTGATGACAAATAGCGTAACTGCTGCTGGACTGACCCTAACCGGTGGTTATTTGCTAAAGGGGAGTTTCATAACTCGCATTCAGAAGGATTACGAAGGTGCTTTGGGTGATGAAGGCCTTCTTGAGAGTCAAGATTTCAGCGAGTATCTGTTTTCTATAAGCAACCGAATCGATAAATATACAATAACTACGGTGATTGGATTTCTATTATCCACAATTTTTATTATGGTGCATACCATATGGCATTCCATTTGGATCGTATCTATCTCTTGGATTATCTTTTCTGGAATTCTATTGTTTTTGATAATCTATCTAATGCACTGTCTGATCAGGTTGTAGCAAGTCAAAGCTAGAGGTGGAAGCGGCATATAGATGAGAAGCTCTTTATCCGAGCTTCACCTCTTCTCTTCTCAATGCGAGTTGCCCTTCTCCAGCTAAACCCAACGGTCGGCAACATAGAGGGAAACGCAAGCCTCGTCAAGGCTTCAGCCCGCAGAGCAGGCGAGGCAGGCGCCGATCTCGCGGTCGCATCAGAGCTTGTCCTGCTCGGCTATCCGCCCCGCGACCTACTCCTCGACAGCCATCTCGTGAGAAGGTCTTGGGAGGTCCTGGAGGAGATGGCAGAAGGCCTTCGCGACGGACCGCCCGTCCTCGTGGGCCTTGCCGAGCCCAATTCGGCCGATGTTGGCCGGCCTCTCTTCAACGCCGCAGCCTTATTGCGGGGCGGACGAGTTGCAGAGGTATTCCATAAGACGCTCCTTCCAACTTACGACGTCTTCGACGAGGACCGCTACTTCGAGCCTGCATCTGGCCCTCAGATCCTCGAGCTTGCTGGGTTTAAGCTTGGAATCTCCATCTGCGAGGACGTCTGGAACGATCGGGACTTCTGGAACAGGAGGCGCTACCATGTAGATCCCGTCGAGGAGATGGCAGCATCCGGAGCAAAAGCCGTGCTCAACCTCTCCGCATCCCCTTTCACAGTTGGAAAGCAGCTTCATAGGGAGGCGATGCTCGGATCGATGGCCAAAAAGTATGCGCTGCCCTTCCTCTACGTGAACCAGGTTGGCGGAAACGACGATCTCGTATTCGACGGCAGAAGCATGGCCTTCGATTGCGATGGCCGTCTCGCCGCCCGTGGGGAGGCATTTTTGGAGGACCTGGTGATCGTTGATCTGGACCCATCCACCGGAGGGGTCTTTGGATCGATTGCCCCTGACGACATCACTGCGGAAGCGGAGATCTGGTGGGCGCTTGTCCTGGGAACGCGCGACTACCTCCACAAGTCGGGATTTAGAAGGGCGCTTATCGGCCTCTCCGGCGGGATCGACTCCTCTCTCGTGGCAGCAGTCGCTGCAGAGGCTTTGGGCAGGGAGAACCTCCTTGGAGTTCTGATGCCGTCTCCCTACTCGAGCAAGGGAAGTCAGGAGGACGCGATGAAGCTTGCCTCCAACCTAGGGATAGAGACGATCGTCCTTCCGATAACCGATATCATGAGGGCATTCGAGGAGAACCTCAGCCTGGCATTTCGGGGATTGCCTGCAGACGTCACCGAGGAGAACATACAGGCAAGGATCAGGGGCAACCTCCTAATGGCCCTCTCCAACAAGTACGGCTCCATGCTGCTTACCACCGGTAACAAGTCGGAGATCTCGGTTGGCTACTGCACCATCTATGGCGATATGGCAGGGGGGCTTGCCGTAATCTCGGACGTCCCAAAGACCATGGTCTACCAATTGGCTCGATGGCTGAATTCGCGCCGAGGCGAGGTGATACCCGAGGCAGTCCTCGCCAAGGCGCCATCTGCCGAGCTTCGGCCGGAGCAGCGCGACGAAGACACGCTCCCACCCTACCATATACTCGACGAGATATTGGATCGGCACATCCAGGGGCATCAATCGGCGGAGGAGATCGTTCAGGCAGGCTTCGACTCGGAGATCGTCGGTCGTGTGCTGCGCATGGTCCAGGCATCCGAGTTCAAGCGCAAGCAGGCCGCGCCGGGGATCAAAGTGACCGACAGGGCGTTTGGCAGCGGATGGCGGATGCCTATAGCCCGCAAGGACAGATCTCCGTAGCGTTTTTTCGAGATTGGCCAGCGTTCACGAGCAATGATCGTTCGGGATCGTTCGAGTTCGTTCGCTATCATATTCATCTATCGTTCATTGGAATGGTTGGTTGTTGGGACGGCTCTTCTGGGCCGTTGACCGCTTATTGAGTGGTCTTGGCAGGAGATATGTCATGAATATTTGGATTCTGCCTGTAGCATTGGCAGTACTGGGCTTGGCAATCGTCCTCCTCCTGATCGCTGCAGCCGTCAATGGACGAGGTCCTTCTTACCGCGCTTGCGGACGGTGCCAGAATGAGCATGGGGATGGCGGCGGAGCATGCGACTGTGGCGAGAATGCGACTGCTACGGGGGATGAGACTGCGGCGGAAGCGGCAATCAGCATGGTACGGTCAATAGGAGATAAATTATGAAGATATGGATTCTGCCTGTGGCATTTACAGCACTGAGCTTGGCAATGGTCCTCGTCTTGATCGCTGCAGCCGTCAATGGACAAGGCCCTGGTGATTGCATTGGTGAACGATGCCAGAATGGATTTGGGTGTTGGGGTGGCGATGGAGCATGTGACTTGGAGGGAAGCGGTGGCCAATACGGCCTGTCAAATGGCTCTGGTAATGTTGCTTGCGGCTCACAGAGGGCCAATTGCGTTAACGGCAGTGGCTGTGAGTGCGACGGGGGCCATAGGGGGACTGGCTGGGTGCTCTAAGGCACGAATATCTATATGGCATGACTGATATGAACGAATGAGAGTCTGAGCGAGGATATAGATATGAATCTTACGGGATCGCTATCCATTTCCGCCCTAGGCGTGCTGCTGGCCATTACCTTGGCAGTGGCCGCGGCTGCGCCTTCTAACGGATACGGTGGCGGAAGGGAGAATGGCGAATTCGATGGTCCAGTGATCGAGCCCTTTGTGCCAATGGGGGGGCCTGGGGGGCACGACGACGAGCCCATGATGGGGTGGGCAGGTCCTATGGATATGCCTCCTGACCATGCCCGCATGTTGTACGGGGCAGACGGTTTTGCCTTCGAGGGAGATCGCCCTCATACATTGAGCATACATATCGGCCAGGCGAGATTCATCCCTGCATCATATGTGAGGGGGTTATTGGCCGAGAACAAGACATTGGACCAGATCAGGCAGAACCTCCTTGAGAGGAACGCCACGGTATATAGCCATGGCATGATCAGCTTCGACGGCAAGCCCTATCGTCTGGATCACATAAGCCTGATCCTCGGGGAGAACGGCTCATCCCTCGAGGCAGATCTCGTAGATCCTCGTTGCTGCCTTGCTCCCTGGTGCGATCGGACCGAGAGCTGTCCGGTTCTCGGCGGCATTGCCCTTTCCTCTACCGAGGAGAATCCAGTGATTGGCCAGGGCCAGATGACGATATTCGATGGGGATAGGGCCCAAAGCTACTCAGTTGTAGTGGATGCCGGGCAAATGCAATTTCCCATGCATTAGGTGAGGTCGAGCATGATGAAAATGGATCGGGGGTTGAGAGCCTGAGGGGCCTCATCATACCGGTGGTTATGCTGATCGCGGCCGCATCGGTCCAGGGATCCGACCTCTCAGAGGGCCAGGAGGCTCAGACCCTCCTCTTGGAGGTCTACCTGGAGGGCACGGGAATGGCGCTTGTGGTCGGCTATTTGGAGCCCCAAACGCTATCCAACCTCTCCTTCATCGAGGGATCGGAGTATATCTACGAGGAGGAGACAGGCCAGCTCTATGCCATGACCGACTCGCTCGGCCGAGATGGCGTCTGGGCAGATCTGAGCCTTGAGGGCACCTACTCTCTCTGCCAGGTCACCTTCTACATGCCAGATGGCGAGGCGGTCGAGGTAGAGGCTTCCGCTGGACTGGATCGTTACATCTACTCCGCTGAGGAGGGATGCGAAGTCCAGGTTTGTGGATACTCCGTTAGAGATCCTGCGGTCACCATCCGGCCCCTGCCATCAGGAACGGAGGAATGATATGAGATATGAGAGACTGGTCATCGCGATTGCGGCAATCGCCCTCCTTCTGCAATGGGGCGATGCAGCAATCGTGGATATTCGCCTGGGACCGGCCATAGTCAGCCTTGATCCAGGGAGGGAATACTTCTTCGTCGAGATGGGCGAAGCAGTGCAAGATCGTCACCACTCCCCCTTGGGGGACTTCGACTATACCCTCTATCCGGCGACGATGAGCTTTTCACAGAACCGCATACGCCTGGAGCTTCGGGCGATGGACGAGCCTATAGAGGCCACCTCAGATCTGTTGCTTTATTCCCTGCTCGAGTCGGAGCTAGCGCCTTGGCAGATGGAGATTGAGGATCTTCCATTGGACGGCCGGCCTGGGATCGTTGCTCGTGGATTGGGAAAGATGGGCCAGGAGGCCTACGCAGCAGCCTTCAGCCCGACGAACCGAACGATACTGCTCGTTGGCTCAGACCTTGGCGAGGATGAAAGCATGAGCCTATTTAGATCCATTAGGGTGGATGCATGAGCGACTTCCCATCATCATTGCAGATGCCCTGCAGGAGGTGACGATCTACGAAGCTCGATCGCATGCTGATCAAGGTCAACCGCATCAGCGCATGGGTGCTGCTGGTGCTGATGGCAATCTACATCATCACTGGGTATGCCTGGTCGGATAGGATCATCATGTCCCTCAGAGAAGCAGTGCTCATACACACCCACCTCGACCTCTTGTTGATTCCGGTCTTCCTCGTTCATGCGGCGATCGGCACCAGGCTCATGCTAAAGAGGTATCGTGTGGGCCATCAACGTCTTGTCGATGCAGCTTTGCTCTCGATCGCGCTGACATCCTACGCCCTCGTCTTGATGGTGGATCTGCGCTGAGGAGTCGGAGACTCCAAAGCGCATTCATGCTTATTTCCAAGGAAGATCCGTGCTTCATCTTCTTTCATAGCCCCTTCCCGCCCGTTCTTATGGTGATGGCCTCCTCAATCGATGTGATGAATATCCGGCCGTCGCCCATGCTGCCGGTCTTCGCCCCCTCCTCGATGATGCTAGCAGCCTTCATTGCCTCCTCGTCCTCCACGACCAGCATCAGCGTGGTCTTTGGCATATCGTAGCTATGGCCTTTCACGTTGACCCCTTTCTGCTTGCCCCGACCGTATACGTCGAAGCGGGTGAAGGCGGGAAATCCGCCTGCATCCAGCCTCTTTGCCACCTCGTCCACCTTCTCCGGCCTGATGATCGCCCATATCATCTTCATCCATCCACCTCTGCCATGCGTTTCGATCGTTTCAATGAATAAGCATGGCGCCGCTGGAACGAGTTATGGCAGACGATACCTTTTTTAACATGGAAGTATAATATCCCAGTATATCGGAGTATCGGAGTAGCGTATGAAGGGAGAGCAGCTGCTGCTCGTGCTGATGGTCATCATTATAGCCTCTGGCCAGGCTCTGGGGAACCCCGCGCTCAATGAGCCTTGCCAGGGCGAGGAGTACGTGAACACCATACGAGCATCGGGCACGGGGACGGTGGATATCGCAACCTCCATAGTGGACAAGAGGATCGCGCTCGAGTACTACAACGTCCTCTACGGGACGGGCGATTTCGAGATGGACTCGCAGAATCAGGTCTCCACAAGCTCCGGCTCTATTCAGGGCCAGATCAACGGATCGCAAGCCCCCCTCAACCTTCTGGATAACACGAGGATGACATTCTCCGGGACGACGCCGCTCGTCGGCTTCAAGTCCATCAAGTCGAGGGCTTTCTACGGCGGCATAGGGGCCGAGGTCCAGGAGAGCTTCGCCGTGACCGAGATGGAGAGGAATGCGACAGCCTTCTTCGCATCAACTGCGCCTGCATCCGGCGCTCCAACCTCTGCCCATCTGGTGGGGGTTGACTCCAAGAACAGCTTCAACGGCACCTGGCAGACCGACGCGAGCTGGCACAAGATCTTCTACAAGGACATTAGTACTCACGAGTCCTTCACAGGAGTGTTCGAGGTGGAGAAGCTCTTGAAGTTCCATGAGAATCCCGTATCTGAGCCCGTGGTCTCCCCTTGTGCGAGCATCGACTGCTGAATATGACGGAAAATCGAATGGGATTGATTAAAAAAACTGATCGATCACGACGGGTTGGGGGAAAAAGGCATGAAGGCGGTGGTTGCCATAATCGGTGGCGTTGGATTTCGGCCCGATGGGCGGCCTTGCGATGTAGAGACGCCCTTTGGTAGGGTATCTGCCATGCGCACATCCATTGGGGATTCTGACGTTCTATTCATCCCGAGACATGGCGAATGCCATCTGCCGCCGCACATGATCGATTACAAGGCGCTTGTCTGTGCTGCGAGGACGGAAGGTGCAAGTCGCGTGATCTCGATCAACACCGTGGGCACGATGGGCTATCACCAGATGGGAAGCCTCTTTCTCCCGCTCGACTTCGTGGAGTTCACCTGGGGCCGCAAAAACACGTTTTACGAGGAACGCGCGGTCCATGTGGAGATGACGAAGCCATACTGCCCGGACATCGCAAATCACCTTCGCTCCGCCATGAGGTCGCAGGCGATTGAGCTGCACGAGGGAGTTTACGTCTGTGCGCAAGGCCCTCACCTGGAGTCTCCCGCCCAGATCCGCATGATGAGGCGGTTTGGGGATGTCGTGGGGATGACGGGCTATCCAGAGGTGGTGCTTGCCCGCGAGCTCGGCCTATGCTACGCATCGCTCTGTCTCGTGACGAATCCCGCTTGCGGCATGTCCGAACAGCTCTTCCAGGCCGAGGACGTGCTAGGGGGTATGGGTCGCTTTCAGGAGACGATCTGGCAGGTCCTCGCCGAAACGCTCGCAAGCCTTCCTCTGACTAGGTCCTGCAGCTGCTCCGCGGCGCTCGATAGGGCGAGGCTCTAGCCTACATCGCCCTGATCAGGACGCTTGCCTGGGCCTCGACCCCACTGGAGTCGGTTACCTTGAGTATGATGTTGTGCTGCCCTTTCTTGAGATCGCTTGGCCTTATCGAGAGCTTCGCCCCGTTCCCAAGTTGGCCGTTGATGTTGGACGACCAGCTATAGCTGTAAGGGGCGGTCCCGCCGTTCGTCTCCGACTCGAAGGGGAACTCGGCGCTTCCGGTCAGTATATCCCCGGCCTTTGGCGATATGATCTTTATTGCAAGCGGCGTCCCCGCATCGCCTGCAATGCCATCTTGGCCTAGAGGCCCCTCGCCGGCCGCAGGCCTCTCTCCCTGTTCTGCGCAGCCTGCGATGAACGCGACGGCTGCGATGCATAGGACTAAGATGATCTCCAATACCCTCATGAGGGATCGACAGCAATGGTATTATTTAGCCTCTGTGGAGAAGATGCGCCCAATCCCCCCGACGTCGCAGAGCCAGAGGCGTCTCTCCTCCTGGCTGCTTGAGACAAGGGGGGGATGCAGGTCGTGCAAAGGAAATCACCAATGCCGCAGAGGCCGAAGATGTAGCTCTTTCAGATGGTCTCAAGAGGGTCGCCGAAGGTTGCCATCTCCCGCTCGGGCATCGTGTTGGAGGTGTTGAAGACAAGGGCAGAGCGGGCAAGGAGCAGCCCCACCGGCCCTCCCTCGCCCGCGTCGCCCTTGATGAAGCGGTAGGCGATCCCCGGCCTCATCACGCGATCCATCCAGCCCTTCAAGATAGCCGGCGGCTGGTCCCACCAGTTGGGATGGACAATGACGAAGCCCTCGGTCCGGGATACCTCGCTGCAATGGTCGCGGAGAGGTCGTCCAGAGGTGCGCCGTCGGGGATCTCCAGGTATGGCAGCACAGGATCGAAGCCGGTGCCGGGGCCCCGGCCGTGCGAAGCCCGCAAGCCCCCTCCCGGACGGGCGGGCGTGGATCTGCTACCACGACGATCTCAGGCAAGCGCAAAACCTGCGGCCCACGTCGGTGACTATCCAGCCAGAGCGCCCAGGGCTGCAGCATCCGGCCCTAAGGCGGCCACCGGACCGATATGAGCAGCCGAAGCCTGGCCAGGCGGCCATCTGAGACGGATCAGGCGCAAGAGGGGCCCGCCCGGGCGTACGGTGGTTCTTGCAGGTCTAGCGGCTAGCAGATTGTCGGCGTTCTAAATGGTAGTCAAAGCAGCTTCAAAAACTCAGGGACAGAAAGGCCAGCCTGCCTGATGATGGCCCTCAAGGTACCCCTATCAATCTCCTTGTGATCGGGAACAACCAGTTGGGCAAAGGGATCGTCTCTCCTTAGTATCACATGGCTGCTCTCTCGTCTATTGATGTGGAATCCAGCTTTCTGCAAAGCCGTTATGCACTCCTTACCCGAGATCATGGGCAATTTGTTCATACCACTGCCACAAGAACTCCGAAATGCTCCTCGGGCACGGGGATATCATCATCCTTGAGTGCTGCAATATATCCTTCGATTGCCTCTTTGATATTCAAGAGAGCTTCCTCTCTGGTCTTTCCTTGGCTAATGCAGCCGGGAAGACTGGGGACTTCTGCTACCCAATAGTCGTCTTCTCCAGGAGCGAGGATCACTTGTCGCATGATAAACCCAAATGTCAGTATCAAATAAATATTTGCGCCCAAGGTAGTGAGTCCGGGTTTTCGCCCCACATAGGTTCTGCAGGCATTGGCCGCCACGGGCGAGCGCCTGCCCCGCCCCCAGCCGTCCCTGCCCGCATGCGCACATGTGAGCGGGCCCGCCCGGGCGTGCTGGCGGGAGCGGAACCAACTGCCCTGTAGTTGAAAGATCGGATGCTGCAGGGGCGATTGAATCCGCAAGCGCTCGGCCAAAATAGATTTCAAGCAGAACTGTTTTATTCTATTGCTTCCAGAATTGGGAGAAATGGGTACCATGCCTGTGACAAAGCTCGATGACAAGGGGCGAATCCTTCTTCCTGGCAGTCTCAGAAAGGCAGAGAAGCTGAAAGAGGGTGACGAGTTCGCGGTGGACTCTCTGGGAGACGGAGTCTTCATCCTGAAGAAGATCGACCTCCGATCTCTGCTAGAAGAGGCCATAGAAAAGGCGAAGGGCATCGATCACGAGAAAGTGGAGCGAGAGAGCGAAGAGGAGAGCAACCGGCTTGCTGAGGAGAGATTCGAGTTTTCTCCTCGACAATAACCTGATAACTACAGGCCTGCCTCCTTGCGGCCAGATGTGCCCGAACGCGCATGGCCCGCCCAGCAGTTGCTATGCCAGCGCCTGGTCTGCGGCTACGAGCTTCCCGGGGCCAAGGCCGCCGCCCCCAAGCCGCGCCCGCGCCTCCCGACGGCTTGGGATGCAATCCCCCTGAAGGCGCTGGAGATCATAGAAAGAAGGATCGGCTGAGTTATGGGGGGACGAACGCTGCAGCTTTCGATGGTCGAGGAGAACTAGTACACTTAGGCTGAAATAAGACCATGATTTCAAGGTTCGGACGCTATGGGTTATGTTCTCACAATCGTTGTTTCAATTAAGCCCTGATGTGCTAGGGATCGATGCATATGCGCTCTTGCCAGTTCATAATAGGATATATGATGCACACCTTTAAGACACCTCCGCTATACCAGGCAAATTGCTGAAACGGCGGAAAGGATCCAAGGCCACTGCAGAGGCAGTATATTTAACCTCAGACGACGATCTTATCGTTCAATGGCAGGCAAAAAGCCCATCATCAGGACAAAACGAAGGCAGAGGGCAAAGCCATCTCTTGAGGAGATAATGGCGATCCTCCGCCAGCATCTGCCCAGGCTGCAAGAAGAGTACGACGTTGGCAGCCTCTGGCTTTTCGGCTCCTACGTAAGAGGCGAAGAGAGGCCGACAAGCGATCTGGATATTCTCGTCGAATTTGAGAAGACGCCTGATCTCTTCAAGTTCGTCCGTTTGGAGAGAGATCTCGGGAAGATTACGGATTCAAAAGTCGATCTCGTCTCAATAGGCTCCTTGAAAGGAGAGATAGGCCAGATAATCCTTGAAGAGAGAGTGCAGGTATGAGGAGGCAGTATATCGATTATCTGCAGGATATGCTCGAAAACCTCGAAAAAGTTGGGCGCTTTGTCGGCGAGATGAGCTTTGAGGATTTCTTGCAGGATGAAAAGACCCAGTACTCGGTGATCTGCGCCCTGGCAGTCATCGGCGAAGCAGTCAAGAACTTGCCCCCGGAGGTCAGGCAAAGCCATCAGGAGGTGCCATGGAAGGATATCGCAGGCATGAGAGACAGGCTGATCCACGGCTATTTCGGGGTGGACACTGCGATATTGTGGAAGACGGCCACCGAATCGGTGCCTGAGACCAAATCGATGATAATTAATGTAATAGATGATGAGAAATTAAGAAGCAGCGATGGCCGGAGGAAGTAGCCCATAATGTTGATAATCGATGGCACCGAGCCTGCGCCTCCCGGCGGCTTGCGGTGCCCCGCCGCCTCGGAGCTGGCGGTCCTCCGGCTGGACGGCGCCGGGGCCCTGGGCGGTAGGCTGCGGGACGGCGGCCAGGCCCCCTTGGCGAGCGCCAGGCCAGCGGGCCCGCCCGGGCGTGCATGCTGGCGGAAGCGGAGACGACTGCCCAGAAGTCAAAAGATCAGAAGCTGCAAAGGCGATTGAATCCACAGGCGCTCGGCCAAAATATATTTCAAGCAGATCTGTTTTATTCTATTGCTCTTTGAGAACGAGTTGTACATCAACGAGATTCCCGGCCCCCCACATCTATTCTTGCTAAATCAGAGACGGTCGATCCTCGTCGATCCATCGATCGATTCCCTGCTTGCCTGCAGGAAGTTATTTCCAGAGAGCGAGTTTGCCGATATAGTTCATGCTGCGACGTGTCTTGAAACAGGAGCGGTCCTGATCTCCAACGACGCCCACTTCGATGAGATAAAGGAGGCAGGGCTCAATCGAGGTCTGGAGCATATCTGAAGCTATCGGCAAAATATTATAACTGCAGGCTCGCCTCCTTGCGGCCGGATGCGCACGAACGCGGATGGATCGTCCAGCAGTCGCTATGCCAGCGCCAGGGCTGCTGCAGCGGCTACACGAGTCCCCAGGCCGCCGCCTGCCAGCCGCACACGCGCCTTCCAGCAGCTGCGATTAGACCGCCACCTGGGGGACGGCGGACCCCTGACGGCTGCTATATCTTGGAAGGCAGGACGGCATCCTTCGGCGCCGGAGACTACAGTCGTATAGGGTCTTATCATCGAAGAGACCTTGGCCAACTGAAGAAGGCAAGGAGCAAAACCTGGAAAAACTCGGCAACGGAAGCCGTAAAGAGTTCCCAAGGGTAGTCGATAGCCCAGAGCTACACGATGAAACGAAGAGCGATATGCAACCCTATTCAGACGCAGCGGAAATATCATCGCCCTGTGTAGTCCGAGAATAGCTCCAGGGACTCTTCCAGGCTCATCTCCAAATCATCTCTAATTATCTTTCGAAGGAGTCCTTTGGGAACCTCTTTCTTGGCGTGCAGGGGGACTGTCGTGCTCCTGCCATCCTCCGACCTGAGCTGCATATGAGATCCCTTAGTTCTGATCACCACGAATCCCAGGGACGAAAGAAACTTTACGAGTTCCTGGCCATCAATCACAGGAAGCTTTTGCATCCTGAACTACTTCCAGCTCTCTGAATCCCACGAATGTGTTGAGGTCTTCTATACATGTATCTTCCAGGCACATATCGATGACCTCTCTTATCTTCTCCATGGCCTCTTCGATCGTCTCCCCAAAGGTGTGACATGCCTTGAGGAGTGGGCAGCTCACAATGTAGTATCCGTCCTCGTCGATCTCTACTATTATAGGTAGATGCAGCGTTTCCATGATCCGTTCAACCAATCAAATGAGGGATCTAAAGTATAAAAGGTTCCTCGCTATTCAGAGTGGGTGTGGATAGAAAGTCTCGGCGCCTTACTGCCTTCGCCCCACTATTCCTGCATAGTTATCGATATGCTGCGGCTAATCTCAGACGCCCCATGACGAAACAAATGGCTCATGCCTGAAATCTCCTATGATCTATAC
>JAFGMR010000066.1 GCA_016927425.1 Methanotrichaceae archaeon
ACGCCAAGCATAGGTATAGTTCTGATCGAGAAGGATAGCCCGATCGTATGCTTCAAGGGCTTCATCATACCGCTCAAGGTTCCTCAAGGCATCGCCCTTACTGTTCCAGGCAGAAGAATTGTTATGATCGAGCATCAAAAATCGCTCGAAGGCCGACAAGGCCTCTTCATACAGTTCAAGGTCGAATAATTCTTCGCCTTTATTGAACCATGCAGTTGCATTCATCCCGTCGACTGTCTTGTTGACCGTCGCATTCGAGGCCGGCCCACTGCCTCCCTCGATGATCACTATCTTCTTGCTTTCAGGGAGAGTGGTCACCGGCGGGACGCCATCGAGTTCTGGGGATGCGGCCAAGAGGCCTTCGATCTCCTCTTCGGTCATGTTGGCTAGATCGATATCGCTATCGTTGAAGGCGAAGGGGAGGTCAGCCGCCTGGATTGTGAATGAGAGGGCAAAAAGGGTGATGATTGGCAAAGATAGTGCAATGGACGGATGCGAAGACATCATAACCAGTTTCTTCATGATGTTATATGCAGTTTTCGCCCAACCTCGGCATCCATTCCGGCGAATCATGAAGAGATCTCAGAGAAGCAGCGCTCCAGGACCATCATCCCTAAGGATCCTCCTTCCGAAACATGACCTCCCTCCGATCGCAACCTCCGCCGGCAGCTCCCCGAAGCGAGCCTTCATGATCAGGTCGGCAAGCTCCTCCCTCATGACGCGGGCAATCCCCATGATCGATGTCGTGGGCCTTGCGTTTACATCAACGACGCGGCGAAGGTCCCCGAGCACGAAGTCGATTCCAGCATACCCCCTTAGACCAAGAGAGGCGTAGGCCCGCATTGCCCTCGTTCCAGATCTCATCGGTGTTTGTGGGGGAATACCCCCACAAACCTGCAGCCAAAGCGCGGCTTGATCATATAGCAGCCGGCCACTGGTTGGGCCTGGCCCGGCTGGGACCTGGGGACCATAGGTGGGGAAGACGAACTTGTGCCATGGCTAGAGGTTCATGTTATCCTCTCTTCAATATCCGTAGTCCTTCCTCCAACCGCTTTGCCTTCTTGTCCAAATAGTCCGTCGTGGAGAGGGGGCACTTTATGAGATCGACGAATTCGCTTGAGGAGATGCCCAGCTCTCTCGCCATGGCGCTCAATAAGGGGTTGCCGATATCTCGATTCTTGCCGTGGCTTAAGAAGGTGCCGGCTTCTTTCTTATTATTAAAATATAACACAAAATATTTATGATTGTTATAGCTTTCCTTGAAACCCTTCCTCCGTAGGCCGGTCTCGATCTCGTCTTGATCCAGGGCCGATGTCATCAGCTCACCTCGAAGATCAATTGGAGGATATCTCTCATCATCTTCCCCGTCTCTCCCAGATCATCGGTTTCGCACGAGACGTATTCGTTCCACAGAAAATCGATATACTCCTCGAACATGGTCTGGGCTTCGGAATAATCTGCCGATTTTCCAATCGCGTCCAGTATGGGGTGAGACAGTAGCCAGAGGCAATCCTCATAGTCCACCTGCACATCAACTGGAATCTTGGGGGAGTATGTCCTCCCTGCAACCACAAAATCGTCCAAAGAATAGCGTTCGAATCGCTCTATATGGTCTATGTAGAATCTCTTGATCCGAGTTCCATCCATCGATCGTTCGGCACGACCAACCACTCGAACGGGGGCACCCAGTAGCTCTCGGGCTTTTGTCTCCAGCTCGGGGGGGTACTCGGCGGTGAACCTCTCCCCGACGCGCTCGATGCTTATGGTCTTGCCGTTTTCGACCCTCAGATCCGCGAGTATTCCGAAGTTGATCTCCTCTCCCGTGCGGCGCTCTCCCTGGGATACCATGCGGTCAAGGATGGGCCTGTTCGATGCGCTGAGGAGGAATCTTCGGTTCCCCTGGCCCTTGAATTCGAGGGTATGGCCATGCTTCTTGGGCCATAGCCTCGCCAGATCCGAGAGCATTCGAGATCTATAGGATGGATCGCCGATTACGTCTTCGATTGCCCGGCCGTCCTCTCCATGAATCGACTCCAAGAGGTCGGTGATCTTGGTGATCGCCCTTGTCCCGGGAAGCTGATACGGAAGGGGGCTTGCGAGATCTGCCTGGGTCGATACCTGGGCCGGTTCGGCCACTATAATTACGCTGCCGGATTCCAGGGACGTGATCACCAGGCCGTAGTCCTCCAGTATCTGCTTCTTCATGCGTCCGGATTCGCTGTAGGGTTGCCCTTCTAGGTAGCTGCCCATGTGCCAGGCCATATTTTGAATGGATACCAAGAGCTCCCCCACCTCGTCGAGCCCCACTCTGCCACCCTCCGGTACGCAGAGGCGCAAAAGGATAGTCGGTTGTATGGAGGTCATCCAAACTGGAGTCTCTCTTTCCATTAATTTAATTTTTTGGGTCGTGTGTGAGAGTTACTGATAACCGCTAGCGATCGACCTTGCGAGGATTTTGGCGAAAAACGACTGCAGGCTATCGATTCTTGCGATTCTTTTTAGTTGCCCACGCCTATGGCCAGCCAATGGAACTGCTGACGGAAAACGATGATGAACCGCTTAGATGGCCCGAAGTAGATCATCCAGAAATGCCTGGCCCGCCTTTTCAAGGTCATCATCCAATGAGAAGGCCATGCTGGAAACCGAGATCCTGCCGACATCTAAGTCCAAAGACGCATCATTGGCAGCCGGAAAGACCAGCGCTGCCTTGTTGCAGCCGATGGCCTCTGCATAGGCCACGACCTGAAATATATCCTCGTTTGATGGGGCTTTCGGTGACTTGTACTTGGTATCGAGCACCATGAGAGGCCTGTTCTCCCTGCTACCGTAGATCACAAGGTCTATCTTGAACGTGTTGGCTTGGGCCGGCCCAATCTGAACCACCTCTTGGGCTCGAAGGCTGAACGGATACTCCAGGTTCACCTGCAGCCATCTAGCGACGAATTGCTCATATAGTCGGGCCATGTCCACCAGAAAGGGAAGAACCTTATGATCGCCATGCTCTAGAGAGGGGCCTGTGTTCTCCAAGAAGAACCGGCAGAGGGCATGCATGGGTCGATAGTCCAAGTTCAGCCGGTCATACCGGCGCTCAAGGCAGGATTGAGGTGTGAAAGGCTTTAGGGAGGCAAACCCCAGCAGGTCTCGATAGGCCCGCCTGAGGAGGGGGCGGGAGTCCTCCCTGCAGATCCCGCTTAGCATGATCCGGCGAAGCGTCCATAATAGGATCTGATTGTCCTCGAGGTCTGTTGTATGCTCATGATATACGCAATCGAGTCCGACATCCCATGGGCGTAAGATTTGCCTCTCCTGTAATAGACGGCCCCGGAGATATGGAAGCCGTTCCGTTCGGGCCTTATACGAGCGGTAGAAGCCACGGTGGCCGCGTTCGATCACCATCTCGGCGAGTTTGATGGCGAGGACTTCATACATCCCATCCATGCTCTTGCAATTCACCAGCCTCTCAAGTATTCGAGGATGAAGGCGATAAGCGTATCCGAGCATGGCAAATAGGTTCCTTATGGGAACCTTGGATCGAAGGTGAAGGGAAAGGTCCGGGGCCAAAGGGATGAAGCCCACCCATCCTTGGGGGGTCAGCCTCCACCGCCCATTGGTCTTGGGTGAGGGAAAATCCACGTTAACATAGCATCCATACTTCTGCCATAAAACCTGGCCGAGCTCATATGATAGTCCTTCCGCTGGCAGGTCGATCGATTGATGCTCCACAAGCTCCAGATAGCCCAATCAGCCCTCCCCCAAGATGCGCCCTTTGACAGAATCCCAATGAAAATCCTTCATCTGCTCGGCTTGGCCGAAGAACAGCTCCTCTAAATAGGGCTCGATCTCCATCTTCCATATATCCTCAATCCTTATGGCGAGGTCATCACGAAGGAAGAAGGTGATCCCCACTTCGTAGTTGTGATCTCCAATGCGGCTGTTCAGATCTCGAAGCGTCTGGATGAGGCCGTTTGGGGCAAATCCCTGAACCTCCAGACGCCTCGTGAGAAGCTCATAATCAGGTCCAAGCTTGAGAAAGGCAAACCTTCTGCGAAGAGCATGATCCACAAGCGCGATCGATCGGTCGGCCGTGTTCATTGTGCCAATGATTCGAACTCGTTCGGGAATCCTCAGCAGATCGCCTCCTGCAAGGTGGATCTCTCTATCTCGATACTCCAGAAGGTACATGAGCTCGCCAAAGACGCGAGAGAGGTCGGCCCGGTTGATCTCATCAATGAGGAGGACGCATTTATCATTGCACTTCTCCGCCCTTCGGCAGAAATCCATGAACCTTCCCGGCGTCATCCGGTAGTCCAGCCTCCCATTCGTCAATTGGGGGCGAATCCCTTGGATGAAGTCCTCGTAGGCATAGGCTGGATGGAACTGGACAAGCTCGATGAACCCATCGCCGCCACTGACAAGATGCCTGGCGAGCCTCTCTGCCAGATAGGTCTTGCCCGTTCCAGGAGGCCCGTATATTATGGCCTGCCCCTTCGCATCGATTGCCTCCACCCATCTTTTCAGCAAATCCTCCGTAAGGCCCGTATCCTGGGAGCATTGATCGAGGGAGTAGGTCGGAGGATCTCGATCTTTGACGTACTTGTCTATGAACGCATTGCGCTTATCCTCGTCGAATATGGCCTCAGCCACAAGGCTTTGATTATGGCTTCGATACTGGGTGGCAGTCCAGTTCTGAAACCTGCGAGCGATGTAATCCATGGACTTGTCGAAGAGCGCCTGCAGATCCTCGCTGAAGGGAGTGACCATCTTAAGTGGCAATTTGTAAAACCTAACATCGGGCTCCTCCTCGCCCTGTGAGAAGTTGAATTTCTCGTCCTCCACCAGGTTCGCGTTCTCGGCCAGAAGGGCCAGGCCCACGCGATGCTTGAAGTTGGGGCTCTTGAACTGAAAAATCAGCCATCCTCCAAAGTTCAGATGAAGATAGTATCCGCCCGTATATCGGACGAGGGTCACTGCAAATCGCTTGTCCTCTGCGTCCTTGATGCCCACGCGTCTGGCAACAGTCTCCAAGAGACGAAATGCAAATGTGGCCTCCTCCCTATCCTGGAAGATCTTATCGGCATAGGTTAGCTTCTTTTCCTGTGAGGAGATATGCTTCTCTAATGATAGCTCCTCGGAGGATGGCTCCTCTGATGATAGCTCTTCGAAGGATTGCTCCTTCAGGGTTTTCGGCTCGTTGACAGCGCAGAGAAATACGAATGACTGTATATCAACCATGTCCTTTGGGCCGTACCCCTTAAGCGCATCTTTTAGGTCCCAATATAGCTGCCTGACCGCTCTATAGCTCTTTCCGCTCGGCTTTCTGCTGAGGAGATCGAGGCCCAGCATGCGTGAGATCTCCTTGACGTTGGTTGGCTTTACGAAGACCTCCTCTTCTGGATTGCAGACGAAGAGGTAGAACGTCGGAAATGTCCATCGATTGGGCAAGCCTGCGCCCTGGATATAATCCAGATACCTCTCCAGCCTCTCGGGGGTATCGCCGGGACCATATAGAAGGTTGAATACGGATCGACCGAAGGCGGCCTTATCCATCTGAGGATCGTATAGGATTCCGAGGTCACCGCTCATAGGCACGCGGCGAAAGAGGAGGTTGTTCTTCGGATGAGTGGCTACCTTTTCCAGCCGGTTTATGAACTCCTCGAAATCTTTCTCATCCATTAGGCGCTTCAGCTCGTCCTTGCTCAGGAGCTTCCTTGCCTCTAAGATAAACTGAAGCTTATATTCTCTCTCCTCTTTAATAAAAGTAGTATCTGAAAAATCGCTCCAATCAGGGAAATCCTTCCTGACGAGGCTCACCATATAGGCAATAGTCTTCTCATCCAGAACCATCATACCAACCCCTTGAAATCAGCACGCCAGATCCCCCTTCCGAAACGTCACCTCGCCCTCGATCGCAACCTCCGCCGGCAGATCCCCGAAGCGCGCTTTGATGATCAGGTCGGAGAGCTCCTCCTTCCCTTACCTCCCGGAAAAATTAGTCGCATAATTTAGCGCCTGGAATATTTCGCGCTGTTTTTTTGTCATTTCAGTGAGGATAACCTGTCCATCCGCCAATGAAATCTTCCTCAGTTTATCCAGTTGAATTAGTAAAAGATCAACGGAATATTTTTCCAGTAATCCTGATTCCCTCATCTTATTCATTAATCGAGTTCGGATGATAAGGCCTAGAAACGCGATGAAGATGAAGCCTCTTGTTGTCATATCGCTATGAGTATTTAGTGGGAGGACGTCAAGTTCATTTTTCAATGCTTTGAAACTCTTTTCGATCTCATCACGCTCGCGATACAGAGAGAGGCACGTCATCCAGTCAAAGTCCCCGGAATAAAACAGGATATATTTTCCCATCTTATTCACCCGTTGAGTGACGGCGTTTTGCTTAATAGTCACTTCAAACCGATTATCACCCACATTCCAATCAAAATATTTCATGAAACCTTGTGCCTTCTCTCTAAACACGAAATTTGCGTTGCTATTTTTATTCAAACGGGTTTTATTAAGCTCTTCGCGTATGTCATGCAATCTGTTTAGAAGGGTCTCCTTCTCGGTCTGCTCAAGTTTAGGATCATAATAGACATACCCATGTGCTGTTGTCGATCCAAATGAATACGTGATTGGTTTGGCAAAAATAGGATGTTTGTTGAATTTATGAAGATATTTAACATCATCAATATCCTTTTGTGCTTCGGTCAATAGCATTTTTAGATCTTTTAATTGTAGCTTAGCCGCCATGATAAAAGACAAGTTATGTTCGATGAACTCCTCAAGATTGGTTCGACTGAAGAACCCACGATCCCCAACGAAAACATAATCTCGAATTCCAAAAGCATTAATCTTTGTTATAGTGTTACTAAGCGTACTGACATCTGCGATGCTGCCTGGATAGATATCATACATCACAGGAATACCCCTGTCCTTGTCCATAATCAGAGATAGATTTATCTGCGGAAGGGATTCTCCGTCGCGATTGTAGCCATATTCGAGAAGTTTGATGAGTTGAGAATAGCTCGACAGGCTCGTAATATCGTAAATAAGGGTGCTTTTCGTATCGGTCCCTTCAACAAGTCGGGCCATGAATCTGTCAGGAATATCGCTTTCACCCAATCGACAGAGCAATTCGCTCACTCGTTGGCTTGAGAGGTTTACATGCGGCGATTCAAGAGCAAGAGATGTTCCTTCATACCAGGCTTCGACCTTGTTCATTGCCATTGGTCGTATGATGCGATTAAGAGCTAATGCTTGAACCATGGCGGCATCTGAAGGACTCAATAACTCCTGAAGATAGCGATCAATGCTTAATTCTTCCATGGTTTTTTGCAGAGTGAAGATTGACCCGTAATCGAATGATGAGCGAGCTGGTGCGAGTTTCTTCTTTGTCTTTGCCTTGACCTCATCAGGAGCGGAGCGCATCCGGACCGGCTGGCCATCAATATTTCTTCCTAAATATTTAGATTTATGTCTAATCTGTTTCTTCTCTTTATCGTAGTAGGGAGTCTCTTCATACCAATATTCGATCCCATTTTTCACTTTGATTCTTCGGGTCGGTTTCATAATGCGCCTCACTGTAAGTAGGCGCATAAAGTATTTATACTTTTCGGTTATACGTCCAAATCAGGCTATTTTTCAGAATAGAAGCTTCTCCATCGAGATCAGGTCTCTTATGCGCTTATCAAATCCGGGAGGTTAAGTCCTTCATGACGCGGGCAATCCCGATGATCGATGTCGTGGGCCTTGTGTTCACATCCACGACGCGCGGGAGGTCTCCGAGCAAGAAGTCGATTCCGACATACCCGCGAAGGCCGAGAGCGGTGCAGGCCCGCATTGCCCTCGTTCCAGATCTCATCGGTGCGGGGGGTCAGATTTGGATCGAGGGTACATGGACGCCTCTCTCAGGAGCGAGACGGACCCGTTCCGGCGGGCGACTTCTTTGAAAGCTCCTTTGAGATCCGGGGCGCTCATGAGATTCGGGATCCAGCGCTAATGATAATGCTTAGGCCTGATCTCCCTCTGCTTCGAGTCGCGCCTCTGTGGTAAGCTCCTTTTCCCCTTCTGTTAGGGAGAATATCTCCATCTTGCTTCGGAGCTCCGAGTCGTAGTACTCTGCTATTACTCCCTCCATGCAGTCGGTGCCGTTTCTGTCGTCAACCACTGCATAGGCTAGCATTGTCAACGCCAGGTACCGCTTGCAGGCAGTGTTCACTTTATAGACCGGGTGCTGCCTATCCTGTGAATCTTCTATGAGGATGCCCAAGCGTGTTAGCTTTCTCAGGGCCTTTCTCATGCTGGACGCGGAGATCTCTGCCAGCTCCATCAGGTCCTTTGGCCTGTACTCCTCGAAGGGGTCAGCTATCACCTGGCTGACGACCCGAGCCATATGAGAGTCTCCGAAAAGCCCTCCAAAAGGTAATAGGTCATCATCACTGATCTCCTCCATCATGTACTTGCACCTAACTACCTTCCTCCCAATGCTTGCAATAAATACTTTGCTAGAAACAGAAAATATCATTTTAGTTTAATAAATCCTTGATGAGGCTTGGCCGTGATGGTCCCGCTTGACGTTGTATCTTTGCGTCCAGGGATCTGCCCATTCAAGCCCTTCTTTTGTCAGCTTAAGATACAGATCGCCCCGATGTCTTATCACACAAAGATAATCAGTCCCTACAAAAGATACGAACTCTTCGAGGGAGATCTTCGAGAGAGCAGGATCGACCTTCCTCTTCTTCTCCCATTCGCTTGTTGCAACAGACAGCTTCGCATTCTGTCCTCTTTTCGCAAGCCAAGCGAGAAATATGGCCCCACCGAATCCGGGATCGGGCTCCCATGGTTCAGAAAGTCGTATCCCCTTTCCCTTGGATTTCATGAGTCCTCAAAATGTTTGTATCCCCGGGCTCTTCATACCCCAAGATCCCCCTTCCGAAACGTCACCTCGCCCTCGATCGCAACCTCCTCCGGCAGATCCCCAAAGCGCGCCTTCAGGATCAGGTCGGCGAGCTCCTCCCTCATGACGCGGGCAATCCCCATGATCGATGTCGTGGGCCTTGCGTTTACATCAACCACGCGCGGGAGATCTCCAAGCACGAAGTCTATACCAGCATACCCGCGAAGCCCTAAGGCGGCAGAGGCCCGCCTTGCAGCCTCCCAGATCTCGCCTGCCCTAGGCGTCCTGTAGGGAACCTGGCTTCCGTTGTAAACGAAGGTCCTTCCGTCGGACTCGATCAGCTGCCGGTTGATCGTCAACGGAAGAAAGCTCTCTCCAGAAACGAAGCTTGCGCTTAGGTGGAGGCCCTCCCGAAAGATCGTTGCAATCGACCCTTCCTTGGCGCGGGGGGACGAGGATATACGAATCCCCTCAGAGCCGCAGCCAAACCGCGGCTTGATCACATAGAGCCTGCAGCCGATAGGGCCTGGCCCTGCGATCTCGGCCACTGGCACCCCGGCCTCTTCGAGCCTCCTTGTGCAGAGAAGCTTATCCGCAGAGATGCTACATGCTGCAGGACCGCTTCCAAGGTTCGCCATCCGGGACTCCAGTATGCTGTTACAGTGGGCAAGGAGATCGTCAGGTGCGATCACAAGCCCCGCATCAGCGTCCTGACTGCCCAGGAACTCATAGAAGCCTTCTTCGCCCCCCTTGAGGGGTATCGCCCGCCCAGCCGGGACCCGGGGGCCGGGGGTTGGGTAGACGACCTCGTGCCCACAGTGCTCGAAGCTCCTCGCAAGGGCAGAGAGCATGGCGCGGCCCTCAAGCTCGTAGGTTCCCCCGAGCGCTGTAGCAATCGCGTACTCTGCAAGAAGGATCTTCATTGGTGCAACACCCATGCATTATTGATGCCATTTGATGCCGCATTATAATACATTGTGACACATCGGCAACCGTAGCAATGCCTCATGTAGGCCTCATTGGCGCCACATCTATGTGACAATAATCTGCATTGATGCCGCGCCGGACGCTCCATCGGTACCACGCAAGTGCCACACCACCTCGGATTTTCATGGCCCTAGTACTGGCGGGCCATGTAGGTTGAGCCGGTAGTCGACGCATTGCAGATGGGGCAGGGGCCGGGGAGCAAGGGCTCCTCGCGCGGCTCTCCGAGCATGTTTGCGCCGACGAGGTCCTCGAGCTGGTGGCCGCAGTCTACCGAGCCACACCAGCGGATCCGGGCAACGCCCGTCTTCACCTGCTCTATTGCCTCCTCTACCGTCTGCACGAGGCGGATATGCTCCTCCATCGAGGCGCGTGCCTTCTTCGCAAGAACCTCCTGGAGCGCGTGTCCCTCCTCGATTACTGCCTCAACGATCCCATCGCGAGGAACGGCCCTCTTCGCACCGTCACGACGGACGATGACCACCTGGCCCTTCGCCATGTCACGGGGCCCGAGCTCCAGACGGATGGGAACTCCCCTCATCTCCCAGCGGTAGAACTTGGCGCCGGGCCTCTCGTCGCCCTCGTCCACCTTGACCCGGATTCCTGCCGCGGAGAGCTCCCGCTCAAGAGCCCGGCAGGCCTCGATGATTGGAGCCTTATCACCGAAGACGATGGGCACGATCACCACCTGGATGGGCGCCACCTCCCAGGGGAGGATGAGCCCGCGGTCGTCCCCGTGGACCGAGATCAATGCTGCGATGCATCGCTCCGATATGCCGTAGCACGACTGGTTTACGAGCCTCTGCTCGCCCTCGGCATCCTCGTATGTGATGCCATAAGTCTTTGCGAAGTTCGTTCCGAGGAGGTGTGCAGTTCCAACCTGCAGTGTGCGGCCGTCCGGCATTATCACGTCGAGGGCGATCGAGTAGTCGGCGCCCGGGAACTTGTCCCAGGAAGGGCGCTTGCATGTGAGGAAGGGGATCGCAAGCCTTCGATAGAACTCGGCATAGCGCTCGACCGCCACCTCGACCTGGGCTGCCGCCTCATCCCATGTGGCGTGGGCTGTGTGTGCCTCCTTGAAGGATGTGATCTCACGGAGCCTGATGAGGGGGCGCGTGTGCTTCGTCTCGTAGCGGAACGTGTTGATTATCTGGTAGACTCGAAGCGGCAGATCGGCGTGGCTTCGAATCCAGAGCTTGAACATGGGGTAGATGGCAGTCTCGCTCGTGGGCCGCAGGGCAAGCTTCACGTCCAATGGGGAGGTCCCCCCATGTGTCACCCAGTAGACCTCGTCCTCGAAGCCCTTGATATGCTCCGCCTCCTTCATGAACTCCTGCTCCGGTATGAGGAGTGGGAACTGGGTCTCGTAATGGTCCACGTCTAAGAGTTCCTTGATTATGTTGTATACGCTGCGGCGCAGAGCAAAGCCGAAGGGATACCAGACGCACATGCCCTTTACGGGATAGCGGACATCGATGATCTCCGCGCTCTTTAGGAGTTCGTGGTACCATTCGCTGAAGTTGGACTTCTCGGGAAGCTTGGCCTCTCTCGGATCTTTGGAATCGGTCATGCGATCACCATGGATAAGGCTAGAGGGGTGATGAAGGTCTCAATTGCGGCAGCGAGGAGGAGCAGAGGCGCTGCCCACCAGAGGAGAAATCGCAGGGCTATCTTCGTCTCGCCGGCGAGATCAACCTCTCTGCCGATCAGGGCAAGGGCCAATAGGTGGCCGAGGCGCAGGCCAATGGCTGCGCATGCGAGCACGATTGGAAGCTCAATTATGCCGTGGGGAACGATGCCCGCAAGGAGGAAGGCTGCTCCATGCTCTTCGAGCGCACTCTCTGCGACGACTCCGAGCAGCACGCCATTTGAGATGACCACTATTGTAGGGATCACACCCAGGCCGAGGCCTAAGAGCATGGCGATTGCACTTGCAATCAGGTTCTTTAGAAAGATCATCAGCATGATGAGCAGGGGATCTAGGTCCAGTATCCAGCGGAGCATTTCAAGCTCGCCCAGCCATCTGGAGGAGAACTCGGGGTCCCTCGATGCCGCCTGGAAGCCCGATAGAGCCGCGGCGAAGAAGAGCACAAGGACAAGCCCCAGGTAGGCCTTCAGGGAACGCAGGTATGCAAGCTCATCTCTCCGGGACAAATGGGACCTCCAAGCCCAACCACGAGACTACCTTATATAAGGATGGCGAACTCCGGGGGGGATAGGATATCGTCTGCATGCGATAGGTCCGCGTAGCGGCAGGCCTCATGCCTTGGTCAGATAGTAGGCCCCAAATACCATAAGGAAGATCCCACAGGCGGCAAGTACCCGCCGGTAGTTGCCGTCGGAGAGGACCGTCCTTCCCCGATCCATGCTCGTCGAGATCAATGTATACCAGCCAAAGTCCGCGCCCCAATGGCCGATCATGAATAGGACGGCGAGCAGAAGCCCCCCCTCAAGACCCTCAAGCACCAGAGCGCTTCCTATGCTCAGCCACCAGATCCAGAAGTATGGGTTGGCAAGGCTTGTGAGCATCCCGGCGATATAGGGATTGCTCGAGACGTCCTCCTGTGGCCGGGCGATCGTCGCCTCCCTGCTGCCCAACAGAGTCAGTATCCCGAAGACTATCAGGGCAAGGCCGCCAATGAAGGCAATCGCGCTGGAGTAACTCTGGGCTGCTTGGGCAAGCCCCATGACTATCAACAGGAAGATAAAAGCCTCTATGACGGCATGGCCTGCAGCCACCTTGGGTCCGGCGATCCAGCCTCCCTTCAGGGATGTGTTCACTGTGGCGACAAGGGTTGGACCGGGGGCCAAGGCCCCGGTAAGCCCGATTGTGAAGGCGAATATCAGTATCTCCAAGACGCCGTCCATGTAACGTAGATCTCCTCGCCTGGGTGAGAACTCCAGATATAAATGCTGTTCGACGAGATGCAGCTCGATATAAGGCGTCCGGTATTAAGGCGGCTGGGATCTAAGAATGCGTTATCCGCGCCAACTGGCGGGAATGGACAGGTCGGGATTCGAACCCGAGGCCTCTACCATGCCAAGGTAGCGATCTTCCGACTGATCTACCTGCCCTTGATCCGCCCTATGCAGATGGCCCAGATAAACATGTCGGTAGAAGCTCCCTTCCGTAGAGCCCTCCATCCTCAGCCCTCCTTCGGGGGCTGCTTGTCTTGAGAGCGGGATAGCCCAGCGGAGATGATCACCTCCATTGCCCTGTCGAAGCTCATGTCGAGGGGGATGAAGTGATCCTCGGGGAGGAGCAAGAGGAGGCCTGTGGTGGGGTTCGGTGCTGTCGGCACGAAGACGCTGCATAGGGTGGTCGCTGCCGCATCCTCGGCTGCCCTGGGGGCGTTGCCCGTGAGAAATCCGATTGCGAATATATCTGGCGTGAGCTTCACCATGACGACCTTGCCCAACTCCTTCTTTCCGAATAGGAAGGTGTCGACCACGTTCTTTGCAACCGAGTAGATGCTTCGCGAGAGAGGGATGTTGAGCATGGCTCCTTCGAAGTACTCCGCGGTCTTTCGACCGAGGGTGACTGATACGAACATGCCAAGCAGGATCAGCGTCCCTAAGGTTACGAGCACTCCAAGGCCGGGAATGCTCCTTCCTAGGACTATGACGACCAAGGGCTGGCTGATGTCATCGAACAGTCGGACGATGATGAGCAGTATATAGGTGGTTACGAAGAGGGGAACCGCAGTGGCAATGCCTGCGATCAGATAGCCCTTAAGTCTCATACCCATGGGTTGATCTCAACTCATAGATAAATTGGATGACCGCTCACTGCCCTTCAGGGGATCCTGCGGATTGCCCGATCGAGGCATGTGCGCACCGCATGGCCTGGGTGGAAGCGGTGGCCGTAGGGGAGGACCGTCCTCCAACACATATCCTCCGGCTTTGGGTAGTTCAAGAGCCTTCCTCTGTCGGAGAGCAGGTAATTGTAGTGGCCATAGGCCACGAGCAGGGAGTAGGCGACCAATCGTTCTGCACGACGGGAGGATGTGTAGACCACCTGTTGGGGATCGTAGGTGGCCCTTGCCCCTTCGCGAAAGAGCCGGACGGAGAGGTCGTAGTCGTCGAGAAGGGATATATCGCTATGGCCTCCGATGCGCCTGTAGGCATCCGCCCTGACGCCCATGTTCGAGCCGATCATGTAGTAGAAGTTCAATGGATTGAGGATGCGGTAGAGAACCCTCCACCTGCGCAGAAGCTCAGCCTTGATGTCAGGCTGGATGTACATCACTGGGCCCGTGCTTGCCTGATAGCGCTCCAAATTGAGTTGAACCTCCTCGAGCCAGCAGTAGGATACAGATGTGTCGGCATCGGTGAAGGCCAGGATCTCCCCAACAGCCGCCAATGCACCATCCCTTCTCGCACCGCCAATGCCCTGCCCTCTTTGCATTATCACCCTATCGGCTAGGCCCTGGGCTATCGAGACCGTCCCATCGGAGGATCCCCCGTCGACCACGATCACCTCATAATCCCGGCGATCCAGGCTTTGCCGGGAAAGAGACCTCAGACAGAGGCCAATGGACTGGGCCTCATTCAGAGTAGGAACTATTACAGATATCATATTTCACCAGGCATCGCTCATCACTCTATCCTCATCCGAGCGGCCATCGCCCCTTCGAGCCGGTGGGAGCATTGCCACTTTTTCATGAAGGAGGTCCAGTCGATATAAATTCATCGGGATATCTCCATTTGCGTCCCTCTCGATCAGCTTGGGTGAGAACGTCCGAGATTGCGGATGCCCCTACATGAGTAGGCCGGGTAGGCCAACAGGTAGAGTCCGAAGGCTGCCGCGAGCGAGTCGGGAAGGCCATAGAGGCCCGCTGCCATGTACAAGAGGGGCAGGGACAGCAGGGCGAGGGAAATCAATAGCATAATTCCCCTGGAGAGCCCGGCCCAGGTGACCGTGGTCCTCGTCTTTCCCAGGTCCTCCTCGTAGTCCAAGATCTGATGAGCGATCAAGGCCTCGCATCCAAGCACGAAGGCAATGGCCGCAGCCGGCAACGCCTCTTGTATGGGCGAGCCTCCCGCGAGGAGAAAGCCCGCCAATAGTGGCAACGCGCCGAACATCATGCCGTGTGTGATGATGTCCAGCACGACCCTCTCCTTGAGCCTCATTCCCCCGGAGTAGATGGTAAGGAGGAGGACGTTTGCTATGACCAAAGCGGTCCCTGCAACGTTCATCAGAAGCGATAGCATGAGGGCGAAGACCAACTGCAGTGCCATCAGGACGAGGACTCCTTGCCTTGTCACCTCTCCTTTTGCAAGGGGATTTGTCCCGCGCTCCTGCTTTCCTCGATGCAGCCGATCGATCTCCACGTCGAAGAGGTTGTTTGCGACGAATGCATAGCCAATCAATAGTATGTAGACCGCAAAAATGAGGGCCAGATCGACTGCATCCGCTCCTGCAAGCAGTGCCCCTGCAAGTGGTGCGAACGGATAGAACCTGATCCAGTCCTCCACCCGTATCATCCTGATATATGCATTCATCAAGCCTCCCGACGACAATCGACCATGCCGGGAATGGACCTTGGACCGTCCAGATATAAATACTCGCTTCGCCCTGCTATCTCACCCCAATACAACCGCGAATAGACGCGAACGAACGCTAATATCTCAGTTAATTCGCGTGCATTTGCGGACCCTCCGAGCGTTTGTACATGCTCGTCCATCGGAGTCAAGGAAATCTCTATTAGGGATTGGAGGTAAAGATGGGGGATTATGAGGCTAATCCTATCCATAATGGCATCTGCCCTTCTCATCCTCACCTCCTCGGGATATGATGGATACCAGACTGCAGGTTGGCTGGACTATCCCTACCTCGGATCGAACGCTGACCGCTATCCCCTCGAGCTCGGCGAAGGCAGACAAGAGACTATCAACATCAGCCAGAACCTCTCCGGAATTTCGTTGCCTCCTTTCAGAAGGTTGCAAGGCAACTTCAGCTGGGGTATGGGAGATGACCTCTCCGAATACCACATACCCGCTCTCGTCGATTTTCTTTCACCTGGCTATCGGCCGCCTGGCATGAACTACAGCGGACACGTCCCAGCCCTTGGTGAGTTCGTCGCCCGTAACTGGACGGCGCCTAAGCCTGACTACAGCCAGTACGTGCCTGCCATTGGCGCCTTTTTGGATGATGAATGGGAGTCGCCCGCTCCAAATCCCACGGACTACCCTGATTGGATCAATGAGTTTCTGGTGGATTGAGATCATTCTCTGCAATCGAGTCGATGCGCCGGCGAAGCTGGTCCAGCCTGTCGGCCAAGACCTCGATCTCCCTCTCCAAGGGGGCGAGGTCCTCCTCTTTGCCCTCCTCTCGATCGCGGGGACAGATCGGAGGCTCGCACCCTCGCAGGATGTAGCTCCCTCCGGAGATGCTGATCCCGAGGCCGTATGCCAGAGCGGTTGCGATCTTACTCCTGGCGCTTGTGAGGTCGTTCCAGAAGGCCTTTCGAGAGATGCCCATGAAGAGGGCTGCCTCATGCTGCTGGAAGTCCAGAAGGTCGACGAGCCTGATCGCCTCCATCTCCTCCAAGGTGATGTTTATGGTTGCAGCAGCTCTGCCGGAGGCGGGAAGAAATATGCATTCTGGGGGGATCTCGGTGATCCAGCGCCTCCCACGGCATCTGCCCTTTCGCGGTGGCATGATCCTATAGCTGAATCCGTGGTATAAGAACCTTGTCCGCCGAAAGTTTTAAATATATAATCTCCTATGCTAGTATATCGAATGGAGGTTAATAGATGCCTGGAAGAGATGGAACTGGACCGCGCGGAATGGGTCCCTTCACCGGATGGGGAAGGGGATATTGCATTGGAATGGGGCCTGGAGCAGGCTGGTATGGCATGGGCCGAGGAAGGCGCTATCGTTGTTGGCAGGGAGGTCCATATGCGAGTGCATATGCGACTCCCCCCCGGGATGAGATGGCCTACTTGGAGGATATCTCTTTGCAGCTTGAGCAGGATCTCAAGTGCATAAGGGAGCGGATGGAAGCACTGCGTGCACTCCCCAGAGGCGGGGAGACCCCTTGATACTATCGATCGCCAGCGGAAAGGGGGGGACGGGAAAGACTCTCGTCGCCACAAGCCTTGCCCACTCACTGGGCAAGGCAGTGCTGGCGGACTGCGATGTAGAGGAGCCAAACTCCTACCTGTTCTTTCCTGAGTTAGTGGAAGGGGAGAGCAGGACGGTCTATATGACCATCCCACAGGTAGACCAGGAGAGATGTACTAGATGCGGCGTATGCTCTGACTTCTGTGCCTTCCACGCGCTCGCTGTCCTCCCACAGGAGGTATTGCTCTTTCCAGAGCTCTGCCATGGCTGTGGCGGATGCATAATTGCCTGTCCCGAGAAGGCCATATCAGCCGGGTCGAGGCCTATTGGCACCGTTAAGAAGGCGAAGGCCGGGGAAGTAGATCTGGTCTGGGGTGAGCTTAACCTTGGAGAGCCCATGTCCACGCCCTTGATCAAGGAGGTCAAGGAGGAGGTCTCGGGCTCAACGATTCTGATAGACTGCCCCCCTGGAACGGCCTGCCCTGTCATCGAAGCTGTACGAGGTAGCGATTTCTGCCTTCTGGTGACCGAGCCGACTCCTTTTGGCCTACATGACCTCGACCTTGCCGTAAGCGTCCTCGATCGACTGGAAATCCCGAGCGGCGTTGTTGTAAACAAGAGCGGCTCCGGAGACGATGCCATCTACGGCTACTGCCGAGACAAGGGCCTTCCAATATTGCTGGAGATACCCATGAGCCGCGGGATTGCCGAGATCTACTCACGAGGTCAAATCTTCGCCCGAGAGATGCCCGAATGGCAGGATTGCTTCAGGGAGCTCTTTGAAAAGATAGGGGAGATGGTGAGATGAGACAGATCACCGTTATAAGCGGCAAAGGGGGGACGGGAAAGACCACCCTTGTGGCCTCGCTTGCAGCACTTGCCAAGGGAAAGGCCTTGATCGCCGATTGCGACGTAGATGCTCCCGATCTCCACCTTCTGCTCAAGCCGGATTTGAGGGAGACGCGCGAGTTCTTTGGCCTGCCGCTCGCAAGGCTCGATCGATCCCTGTGTACCGACTGCGGCGAGTGCGAGGATCTCTGCCCATCGAAGGCCATCCGCCAAGGCGAGATCGATTCGTTGTTATGCTCCGGCTGCGGTGTATGCCGCCTGGTCTGTCCGTCGGAGGCCATTGAGATGGTCGAACGCCTATCCGGACATGCCTACATCTCCGACACCGTGTATGGCCCATTGGTCGATGCGAGCCTCCTTCCTGGGGAAGAGACCTCGGGAAAGCTGGTTGCCATGGTCCGGGAGATGGCTCGAGAGGAGGCAAAAGCCCATGGTCTAGACCTCATACTGATCGATGGATCGCCGGGAATCGGCTGTCCGGTGATCGCCTCGTTGACAGGGGTTGACCTGGCCCTGGTCGTGACAGAGCCCACCATTTCCGGAGTTCATGACTTGGAACGCATCCTCTCTGTCGCCGACCACTTCGGCGTAAAAAGCCTGGTCTGCATCAACAAGTACGATCTCAACTTGGAGATGGCGAAGAGGATCGAGGATATCTGCGGAGAAGGGGCATTAGCTGGTCTGATTCCATTCGATCCAGCCGCCGTTAAGTCAATAGTCGATGGAAGGCCTTTGGTGGAGTTGGGGGGCGCTGCTGCAGAGGCCATCAGTGAGATCTGGGACCGCCTCAAGGAAGAGGGTTTCGCTTAGGCCTTTCCCCCCTATCATCGAAGGCCGAATCCGCCCCTCAGATAGAACCGCCTCCCCCGATACTCGATCTCCCGGAGGAGGCCCCCTTCTAAGAGTCGCTCAACCAGATCCCAGTCGAGGTTGGCCGAGGTCAGGAGGGCTCTTACGGCATCTTCCCTCATGGGGTGAACCGAGGTTATGCTCAAGATCTCTTCCTCCATCTCGCCCAGGGGGCGAAAGAGGTTTCCCTCGTAGGCCGTGAGAAGCTCGATCCTCTCTACCGCCTCCCCCAATAGGTGAAACGCCGAGACGACCGCCTCCTCCGAAGGCGGCTCGACCCAGGGCTCGGCCGGAGGCCTAATCGGAGCTGACAGATAGGATCGGGCCGGGCTTATCCGGGAGAGGATGCCTGCGATCCCTTTCAGGGCTTCCTCTCCGTCGTTAAGCCCCCCAACGAGCATCGTCTCGGTGACAAGCTCTCCTCGATACTCCCGGGCGAATCGGAGAATGCCCTCAACGACCTTGTGGTGATTCAAGCCTCGCAGAGGCCGGTCTATCCTTCTCCAGAGGGCTTCGTCTGCAGCATCAACCTTGAGGGAGACCCAGTCGGCGGCCTTCAGAGCATCCCTCACCCCCTCTTGCCATAACAGGGATGCGTTAGTGATCACAGCGATTCTATAGCCCAGGGGTCGAAGCATCTCGATCAATGGTCCTAGGTTCAAGTCCAGCGTGGGCTCGCCATCGGGAACGAATGTGAGGTAGTCTATCGTCTGGCCGCACTCCTCCGATGCTCGCACTCTCTCCTCTACCTGGTTCAGCAGATCCTCCGGTTGGTAGAAGGCCGATCTCTCCATGATCATCGTGGACGTGCGGCCCAGCTGGCAGTAGACGCACGAATATGTGCAGATCTTGGGCGGGATGTTGTTTATCCCAAGGCTGCAACCCAATCGTCTGGATGGTACCGTGCCAAATACCTGCATCTGTAGTTCCTCCTCAAGATCGAGATCGTTTCTACCCTTAGATCGGGATTTATGATAACCTTGGCGGCCAGGGAGGGCTATCGTAGGCTGTCGCCGGCGGTCCATGCACGGATCATTTCCGAATCAAAATAGGCTTTCGAGGAGTGCCTCCGTCTCGGGATCCGGCCTTGGCAGAACCTCTTTTGGCCTCTCGTCTGCTATAGGCTCGATCAGCCTCTCCTTTTCTTTCGCCGAAAATGCGCTCTCGAAGTCGATCTTCTCAACAGGCGCGATCCATCCGCCCTCCTTCTTCCAAACGAGCTCCGATGCGAGGAGAGCTGCCATCCGGTCGATCGGAGACGCCATTCGATCGTTGAGGACGAGGATATCCCCTGGCACGCGATCCTCCCGATTGCGGACGCAGACCGGCGGGGACTGGCCGAGGATGGGGCCGCCCTCCACATCGACCGTTAGCTGGTGGATCGTCACGCGGGAAGTCTCAGCGTCTCTGTCTATCAGGTCCTGGTAAGGACGCGGGCCTGCGCCGTTGCCGCCGGCGAGGTCGGAGGGATGGATGTTATAGATGCCATAGGCAGGATATCCGATGATAAGGTCGTCTAGCATCTGGCCGAAGACGCATACGATCATCGCATCAGGTCTCCACTCGGAAAGGAGACGTCTGAAGTACTCGGTCTTGACCTCGCCCGTATAGCAGGGAACGCCGAAGGTGAGCGCAGACTCGACCATCACTCTCTCAAGCTCTACCCTTACCCGTTGCGGAAAAAGCCGCCATATCCTTCTCTTGGCCGATATCCTAGAGTAGATGTTTGCAGGGTCGTCCGTTGCAAGACCCACGTGGTTGAGCCGCCTGGGAAAGCGCGCCTCGATCTCCTTCAGCGTCTCGAATAGGAGGTAGCCCAGCTTGAAGCTTGCAAAGACCGCGATCTTCATCGCCGAGCCGTCCTTCTTCCGCCGCTCGTCCGGCGCTGGAAGTATCAGCTCGCCCCACCTGGAGCCCTCGGCAGGCAAGGCTCTCCCTTCCGGAATTGTCCCTGATGATCTGGCTGTTGATGCTCTCCTACTGGCTTAGGTTGCTCATATCGATCTTCCCTGATAAATATCCTCGATGGGCTGCAGGAAGATGCGGCTTAAGAAAATTACTCCCTCCGCCCGGAGCTGCTTCGCAATCGCCCTTTCGAGCCGCGGGCCCGCTGGCCTTTGGCCCCCTGCAGCTGTTGCAGCAGGGCTATCGGGCGACGCCGCCGGGAGCCTCGGGATGCCCGCCTCGGGGGGCGGGGAAGATGCTTGTAGCGCCCCGGGGCCGGCTCCCCTCACCGATGCGGGAGGCGGGCGCAGGAGCTGCGGCGGCGGGGCGAGCGCTGGGGGCGGGTAGTGAGGTTGGGAGATCTATCCTACCATCCCGGGAAACGAGGGGGGCGCAAGGCTCTGGAATTACCGTCATCCACCTACCCATCATGGCTGTAGCTTATTCCAGTGAGACGAGGAGTCGGGCTCAAGGATCTGGACTGATCGTCATTTCGAAATCCTCTTGAGTGAGGTGGTAATACATGCAGGAAATATCAAGGAGTGCTGAAAAAATGAAACTCCTTTGCAATAGATACCTGCATCATTCCGCTCTTCACCCTTATAATTCCGGGCACTTCTTGCAACCAGCCTCTGTCAGCATCATCGTATGCTGCTCTGCTCAACTGCTGTGCCATAGGCTGCCCATTTAGCTCGACTTGTTGTATGGACTGATCACCTGCAACAAGAATCACTTCAGTATTGCGGCTGTCTGGTGCTCCGTTATAGGTTCCCGTTGAAGGTGCCACATTGACGGTAATCTGGCCATTCTCCTGGACTTGGGATATTGTTGTAGTCCTGACTTCACCGCTTAGGTATGCCACTGTCGCCCCATCATCCTCATACAAGGTAAACGATGATGGAGTTAAATCTGGGAATACCCTGACCACTAGAGTGTGATCCTCAGATCCGTCAGACCTTAATCCCAGGATGTCCAGTGTATTTTCATCCACATGCATCTCTGGAATGATGGCCCCCGCACGAGCATAAAGGGGCAAGACAAATAGCCCATCCCCGCAGACTGAGACGTTCTCGACCCACACTCCTGTGCTGACTTTTGTCTCACCGGTATGATAGTCGGTCCAATTATCGGCAGGCAGGTATACGTCTCTTGTCTTTGCGCCATACTCCGCTACCGTTGCAACAAGAAGGCTGGGACCGATCATCTTTTCAGAACCGATTAGCCTCACATTGGGATCGTCCTGATAGTAGTAAACCAGCGGTGGAAATACCGCATCTCCAGTCCGGTTTGCCATATGGGCGAGGGAGTAGACATAAGGACTCAGACGGTAGCGCAGCCGAACGTTGGCCAGGTTGCTGTTTATATCGCCTATTCTGTCTGGTGCCGTTTCCTGGTCTTCATTCAGGTTGAATGTGTGAGGTCTTCCAGGAACATCCAGTGCCATTCCGTTGGCAAACCACTGGGTATAAAGCTCATCTATATCACCGTCGAGCGCTGTGCGCCAGAAGCCTCCCAGGTCTGATCCGTAATAGTCCATTCCAGAGAGGGACATATGCATCTGGGCATTGAAATGAGCATTCAGGCTGGCCATATTGGATCCGATGTCACCGCTCCACATGGCAGCTCCAAAACGCTGGATTCCGGAAACTCCTGAGCGGGAGAGCATGAAGGGGCGTGCGCTTTCGTTGTTTCGGCAATAGCCACGATGAATGCTGGAAAGCCAGTCAAAGTTATAGAGGTTGGCAACCTCAGGGTGGGTGTGAATTTCCTCCTCTGGGAAGCCATCGTAATAGGCAGTGGGATCAAAATTTTCCGGTTCACCCAGATCGGTCCAATGACCCATTACACCGTCATTGATCAGAGCAACTCGTTTCAGATCGTGCCAGAAATCTCCAGCCTGCGAATTCGTCCAGTCAATCATCCCACCCAGTCCCCACCAGGTGGAGAAGTTTACCGGATTTCCGTCGGATGACTCCTTTACCAAGAAATCGTTCTTTGCGAGGATTGCGTACTCGGGAATTCCTTCACTTACATAGGATTCTTCCACTACTATAATTCCTATCCCCTGATCTTTCAGTTCTCTGAGTTTCCTTGCCGGATCTGAAAAATTTTTGAGATCCCAGGATAGAGTTCCCATAGAGCTTTGAGGATCCTTCTCGCGAATCCCGCCGTACCAGAAGAGGTCGAGCACAAAACCGTCAACTGGAAAGCCCTTTTGCCTAAGGGATTGCAGATGATCATCGACATCTGTCCAGTTTCGATAGCCGTATTCGGAAACCCATAGCCCAAAGGCCTTCTTAGGTGGCACTGGTGGCCGTCCCGTGAGCTCCATATAATCGTGCCTTAGATCAGGAAGATTAGATCCTGCCATGAAATATCCTTGGATAATTCCAGCATGGGAAGTCACAGTCCATGGTGTTGCGGTGAAGTCCCAGCTCAGGGCTTCGGGAATATCGATGAATAGGGCAAAGTTCGAGTACCCCTCTCCAAGTGTATATATAACCGGAAACTGTGCATTTCCTGTAAAGCCTCCGCTGAAATGTGTCATGCGATTTCCGTAGGCATTTCCAGGCGATCGTGTCCACCCTGTCCAGTCACCATCTGGAGTCCCGGGTTCCTGGAACTGTTCGCCGAGACCGTAGACGTTTTCCATTTCGCCTTCGATCATCAGTCCTTGAAGATCTCCATGGACCACAAAAGGCGATAGAAGCGCAATGACTTCCTTGCTGGGATCTGTCTTGTTGCGTATCGATAATATGAGTGTATCGGGATCGATCTCAATGATCAACTCGCGTGTCTCCAAATGCGTGGTGCTGTTCTGGGAGAAGAACTGGGGGCCGTCATAGTCTTTCTTTTCAATCATTGGGGAAGACGGTATTCCAGAAAAAGTATGGCCATTTGAATCCACTTCGCCAAGGGCAAAATGGACGAGGTCGTCGTCCAGAACTTCGAGATCGAGGTACATTCCATCTGCCTCAGCGGAAAAATTCGGAATGTCCGAGAAAGCGCTGGCATATGATGATGTAATTGCGAGACTGAGAACCATCATTGTGGAGACGACCATATATATTGACGTCGAAGGCAGCTCTTTAGAGGTCATGATCAAATCCCACCATATACTCTGGCCAATTATTCGTATATAGGTCTTCGCAGTTGAAGCTCCAGATAATTAATAATATGGATATGTTAGATATGACTGAATATTCTCACGTTGCCGGGTTGAACAAAACGGTAGTACCACCACCGCCACTGGGGCGCGGGGAAGCAGCTTGCAGCGCCTGGGGCCGGGCCCCCTCTCCGATGCGAGAGGCGGGCGCAGGATCCGCGCTGCCTGGGCGCGGCGGAGGGGGCGGGCCTGCTGATTACCTCCTCGCTGGATAGGCCTGGCGGGTGGGGGAATGTTATCTGGATTCGTCAGCTTTAACCGTCCCTCTTGCACCATCGGCGATAAGTAGCTTCACCCGATCCAAGTATTTCTTTCGTCCAATGATATCGATCAGCTCAATAACATATATACGATCGAGGATTCAATCAAGACTGCATTCAGCATACTGCTGAGCGAAAGCACATAGGAGGCCTGGCATGGACGCAATCGAGATCCTGAAAGAGCACGAGACCGAGATCAAGGATCGGTTCAGCGTCCGGAGGATTGGGATCTTCGGCTCCTATGCTCGGGGGGAGGAGAAGGAGACAAGCGACGTCGACGTTCTTGTGGAGTTTGAGAATCCCACCTTCAGAAACTTCATGGGCCTGGTCTTCTTCCTGGAGGAGCTGCTCGGAAGGGAGGTTGACCTCGTGACCATCAAAGGACTTAGCCCCTACATCCGCCCCCATGTGGAAGGTGAGGTGGTATGGTCTGAATAAGGACGCTGCCTATCTGAGGTCCATCCTCGTCGAGATCGATTTTCTCATCTCCGAGTGCGAGGGCTTGGGAGGAGAGGAGTTGATGGGGGATAGGATTCTCAGCAGGGCTTGCATCAGAAGCCTTGAGATCATAGGCGAAGCTGTGAAGAGCTTATCTAGCGAGCTGAAGGAGAAGCACCCGGAGATCGAGTGGCGTTTCATCGCCGGCTTGAGGGACAAGCTCATCCACCGATACTTCGGCATCAATTGGGATGTGGTCTGCAACGTCTTGAAAAACGAGATCAGGCCGCTTAAGGCCGAGATCGAGATCATGCTCTCCGAGGTTGAGGCGCAACTGCTGGCCCGGAGCTCTGGCGCGAGTAGCCTTTCGCGCCGCGGGCCCGCCGGCGCCATGGCAGCTGCAGCCGGGGCATCGGGGAGCGCCGCCGCGGGGGCGCGGGAATGGTGCTTGCAGCGCCCCGGGGGCCGGGCCCTGCCGCTTCTCCGATGCAAGCCGCAGCCGCAGGATCCGCGCTGCCGGGGCGCGGCGGAGGGGCGTGGGACGGGCCAGTCGATCACCTCCTTGCCCGATAGGCCTGGCGGGGGTGGGAAGGAGTCTCTGGAATCGTCAGCTCTAACCGTCCCTCTTGCACCATCGGCGATAAGTAGCTTCGCCTGATCCAAGCACTCTTTCGTCCAATGATATCGGCCAGCTCATCGGCCCTGAGGGAATGCCATCTGCAGAGCTCGATGATGACCTGTTCCATCGCTTTGCGAGGGCATCTTCTTCCTAATCCTTCTATCGAGAGCTTCAGCTCATGCGGCAACATCTCAAGCCCCTGCGTTAAGGCATCGGACTCCTGCGTTAAGGCATCAGAAGGATAGATGCCGTCAAGCCTTGAATCTACTGCATCTTCCTATTCGTTGATCCGCGGTTCGACCATGTGATTGGTGATCTGTCCCATATGCCTCCATATCTGTGGAGGTGGGCCGAAAACATCTCTTGCCCCTGTGTAGCTGATGGTGGGGGGCGGGTCGATGCGATCGCGGGCGGCCTGACGAGCTCGGGAGTAGTGAGAGGCCCGCCGACCAGCACCTTGAGCGACGGGCCTGGCGGCAGTACGTTATTCGAGGTCCTCTTATGGAGAACTGGACAGTTTTACACCGCCATCGACAGTTACCCGGCGGCGGAACTGGACGCCCCGGTGGCTGCGCACCCGGTAACCTATTGCCAGAATCATATCCAGGTTATAGAAGTCCACCAGCTCCTCTATCCGGCGGCTGCCCTCGGTTTGAACTAACCGAAATTTCCGGATAGTTGCCTCCGGGCGCAAGCGGCCTCCCGGGTCCGGGGCTGCTTTACCGTCGCCGCTTTCGCGCTGCAGGCCCGCCGGCGCCATGGCCGCTGCAGCGGGGGCATCGGGGAGCGTCGCCACGGGGGCGCGGGAATGGTGCTTGCAGCGCCCCGGGGGCCGGCTCCCCTCATCGATGCGAGAGGCAGGCGCGGGAGCTGCGGCGGCGGGGCGAGCGCTGGGGGGGGTGACAGGACCATCGGCCTTCCCGGCAGCTGCGGGCGGGCCTATCGAAGGAGCGCCGCCCCCGAGACCGGGCCCCTCATCGATGCGGGAGATGGTCGATGGATTGCAGCGCAATTGGTTAGCTGCTCGAACTTCGGGATTTCGTAGTTTGTACGTAATAAAATGGCGTTTTGTTATTCGCAATTTGAATTGTATGTACCAGAATACGAGCAATATTCGTTGTGGGTATAGGTCGGACCTTTTGGTCTCCGCAAGGGTGCCCCTAGCGATAGCCACTACAAAGCATCTATCCGAGTGATTTCTATAAGCTTGGTAAATATATACGTGTTGGGCCTCCGTCCTCTTCCTTCTCTCAAGATCTCCAGGATCTGGTTCGACCTCAACTCCTTCAGTATCTTAGCGGTGCTATCTTTGGGGATAACTGATATCTTGGAGAATTCGCCGGCGTTGAATATAGGGCGGCAGAATATGGCATCTATCGCCTGAATGGAATACCTGGAGCCTGTAATCTCCGGGACTCTGACCTTCATATCATCGTATAGGGCAAGGATGGCCCTTGCCTTTCTACCATTCAGGTCTGCCTGCTCCGTTACAGCCCGCAAGAAGAAGCTAATCCAGCCGTTCCAATCGCCATCCTGTGATATGGCAAGCAACCGCTCATAATAGATATCCCGGTTTTGTTCCAGATAGTCGCTGATGTAGAAGTTGGGACTGGAGATGATCTCCTTGGCATAGAGGATCAGAGGGACGAGCATTCTCCCTATGCGGCCGTTTCCGTCAAGGAACGGGTGGATAAGCTCAAACTGGGCTTTGAGTATCGCAAGCTGGACCAAGGGATCAAGCTCATCGCTATGCAGATATATCTCCCAGTTTGAGAGGGCGTCTGCCAACATAGGTGGTGTGGGTGGCACGAAAATGGCCTGCGCTATTGGCATACCAGGTTTGGCGATGTAGTTTTGGATGCGGCGGATCTCACCGGGTGCCTTGTTCTCCCCTCGTACTCCTGAGAGAAGAACGCGATGAAGATCGCGGATCATGTTGACTGTAAGAGGCCGTTTATTCAGCTTCTCGACCGCTGTCCTCATCGCCTTTCGGTAATTGATGACCTCATGGATATCGTCAATTCGAGGATGATCTATACGATCTTCCCCGGCCCTCTCCCCCACGTCCGACTCGTACTGCAAAACGTCTTCTAGGGATGCTCGAGTGCCCTCAATCCTGGAAGACAAGACAGCCTCGTGTGTTGCTAGAGGCGAGAGCAGCACCTGAGGGTTGATGATGCCAAGAAGGACACCATCATATCGCGCTAAGGCCCGGTTAGCACCGCCTATGAGGGGGACATGCTGCTTCCAGTCTATGTCTTTTGGAGGTAGTATCTCTGGGATATAGGGATCCATCGGTTCGATCTCCTAATCGTCGGATTCTATCTGTAATCCATCCATAATGGTCTTAGCGCTCCATCGCCATCTCTCTTGTAATTGTAGTACGCCATCTCACATCCATTCTCTTTGAGGTTGAGGCTTGACCGCTGGCCCAAAGCACTGCAGCCCCGGCGCCCGCCGCCTTCCGTGCCGCAGGCCTGTTGGCCTCCATGGCGAATGCAGCGGGGCGGGCGGGCCTATCGGGCGACGCCGCCGGGCGCCTCAGGATGCCGCCACGGGGGCGCGGGGAAGCAGCTTGCAGCGCCCCGGGGCCGGGCTCCCTCATCGATGCGAGAGGCGGGCGCGGGATCTGCAGCTGCGGGGCGTGGCGCGGGCGGTGGGTCTGGCAATAGTACGTTATTCGAAGTTATCCTAAGTAGCCCTAAGTAGCGCTGAACAGTTTTATCTCGCCATAATTGGACCCTTTTTTGGTCGCCATTCACACGGGTGCGACGTGGAGGCGGTCGATCCGGCCGCGGTCCGCCGGGCAAAAGACGAGGATGGTGAGGGCGTTAGCCCTCTATTTCATTCAAGATATCTAATCCGTTCCTCGCTCAAAACGTACGCCAGGGCTTTCGCCATTAGCTTCTTCGCTGTCGGGACGAATTGTCGCAGTTCTGGTTACTCGTCCTCTTGAAAGGGGTCTAGGGATTCTGCGTGATTCATCTTTTGATGAAATGCGTACATATTCAAATACATCGGTGGAAAATTGCGGTTTCGTTGTTTCTTTACAATTTTAAACCCTTCTCTTTCATATAACCATGTTGAATCTTTTTTTGAATCCACGGTTATATATCTACATCCTATTTGTTGAGATATTTGATAAACCAGACCAATACTCCACTTAAGCATGTGGGGGCCGATTCCCCTTCCCTCGTAGTCCTTATCAACAGCCAATCTTCCTATTTTTATTGCTGGATATTTATCATATTCATATCCGTCGATACCATCAGTTATAATCATTAATTTTGTCTCTATTGTGTCTCCTATTAAGGTTATGAATCCTAAGAGGCGCTCTTTATAGAAGCACAAATATGTTCTGCTTATCATACTGTTTTGACCATCTAGCGCATCATTTTTTAAAAAATCGTTCAACTCATCACTAGTTGAATTAAAATAATTTAAATCATGCCTCTTAGTTAAGGCACTAAGGCGGAGTTCGTTCTGAGGGATTTTTTCCATGTATGTGTTTATCTCCCCTTAGTCGACCGCATGATGCTGGTTTTGATCAACAGGCGCATGCGGATCAATAACTCATCCCAAACTTGAAACGATATGCATTGCCACATTTACCTAATGCTAAGTCTCTGGGATGGGTCTCATGAAACATCACAAAATGAGGTTAATGATAACGATCTCAGCCACCTAAACACATACTTTTCCATCAATAGACCGGATTTGCTTTGTAGATTCGCAGAGCTTCCTTGAAAGCGTGCACCTGCTCATCAGTTACTTGTGGGTTGCGAAAATCCTCCATAAATTCTTCGGCATCCTCTCCTTCTAAGACCAAGCCGATTTTTATGGGTTTTGCCATTTACTTGCACCTCGCATTGCTATCTACTACCTATCCACTTATAATACTATCCCGCTCTCTTCGATCCCCTCCCTCGGCTCGAAGGATTCCAGCGCAGCCTATTCCCCCAGCTAGCCCGCCAGCATCTCTTCGATCATCTCTCTCATCTCAAAAAAATAGCGCTGCGCCCCCTTCCTGCCCCGGTGACAGTTCACGTCCTGGTGGCCATCTCAGCGTGAACTCAAGCGAAACGCGCAGAAGCTTTCGCGGGGACCGGGAATGTGTGTAGGGGGTGCCTTTGCAGGTCTGATCGGATGAAGTCGGCCGGAGATGCGACGGCAGGGCCGGCGGGCATCGTGGAGGCGCGCCCGGCAGCGGGATGATCGCCCCACTCCGGGCAGAAGCGGCCTCCCGGGGCCGGGGCTGCTTCGCCGTCGCAGCTTGGCGCCCAGGGCCTGCAGTGGCCCTGCCCCTCGATAGATCATTTCGGGACGGAGACGATGCACGTCGGGAGGTTCAGCTGGTGCCTCGAAAAGTTCAACGCCGTCGAGCACAGATCTCCCGCCGAGGAGCCCGATCCCGACTATCCGTTGATCCTCACCATCGGAAGGAGGAGAGAGCATTACAACTGCGGCTCCATGATCCGCCGCCCCAAAGGGATCATGTGGATGTAGCCAGAGGAGGCGATAGAGATCAGCCAAAAGGACGCCGAGGAGCTTGGAATCGAGGACGGCGAGACGGTTCTGGTCAAGTCCAGGCGTGGCGAGGTAAGGACGAAGGCGAGAGTTACCGGTAAGTCATCCTGCGGCGTGGCCTTCATGTCCTTCAACTACCAGGACGTTTTAGCGAACCTCCTCACCAACGCCGCCCTGGACCCTATGGCGAAGACGCCGGAGTACAAGGCGTGCGCCATACGGATAGAGAAGACACCTTCATGAAAGGCGGAAGTGATCGGCCTTCCGACCCGCCTTCCTCCTCTTCCTCTCCCTGAAGCGGACGTTCGATAGCTCATCGAGGATCTCGCCCACCGTCCCCGGCAAATTGGAGGCTCTTCCCCCAGAGCCTCCGTATCACTCCCGGCGACCAGGCTCAGCGACTTCCTTCGGGTGGCCGTCAGCTGGAGCGCTTTGTTGGGTCGGATGCATCCCCGCCGGCAAGCCTATGCTTTCGCTCCGATGTATAAGCCCACCAGGGCCGTTCGGGCTCGCCTTCCATGAATCTGACGGCGGAGATAAAGGCATCGATAACACAGGGATCATGTCGCTCCCCTGTTTTGCGACATAGCTCCTCGTATATCTCATAGGGATCTCGCCCTATCAGATCCTGCGGATGAGAAACTCCGACCAGGCGCAAATCCTCCGCTAAAGAGGGACCAATGTTGGGGATCTGTTCCAATCTGGTGTAATGTTCACGATTCATAAATGGTTTAACCGCTCAGGCTATAGAGACTTCATAGGTTGAGGCATCTTCACCTGAACTGCTGTGATACGTCCTCAAACTCATCCTTTCCATCCAGGGGTATGTTCTTGATCTCATCTCCTAGGAAGTCCAGCGTCCTTAGATCAACCTTCTTGATGCTGAGGTTGTCGTAGGTCCTGTAATAAAATATCCTGTTAGTGATATCCTTGACCGTGGTCCACATGGTATAGTCTGATTGGATTGTACCGTCGCTCATCCTTCCTCGGACCACCCCTTTGGTAATATCAAAGGCGTTCAGAATATGCCAGGCTAAATTAACCCCTTCTTGGGCGTTCTTGGGAGAATAAGCGCTTTGGGTCAGGGCGACGGCGCGGATGAACCTGGATGACGGCGTGTAATCTCCTGGCATGCCGAGCATACCTGTACCCTGGCCGATACCGGTCAAGTTTATGCCGGCGATATTCTCGGATGTTACACTGAGGGGCCTCAGGTTAACGTAGTTCTGGAGGTTGATGATGTGCCAGGAGAAGGGCGGTGCATTGGTCATCACTCCCAGGGGGTTATCATAAATGTTGAGCTCTCCGCCTACGTACTCCACCACGATGCAGTCGCCCCTGGCATCGTAAACTATGTAGTGAATGGGCGTGAAGGAGCCATCGGGAAGGGGTGCATTCCAGACGTGCACTCCGGGCAAGGCCTCTTTGAATTCATCCACAGTCTCAAAGGACCCCAGAGCCCA
>JAFGMR010000067.1 GCA_016927425.1 Methanotrichaceae archaeon
GAGGAGACCTTGTCCGCTACAAGGGAGGCGCCGATGAACGCCCCCGTCTTCATCAAGGCGTGAGCCAATATCATCAGCAGGCCGCCTGCCAATCCCAGTTGGGCTGGGGGTATCGCCATTCCGTTTGGAAGGGTCACATCGGGCATGCCGTAGGCAGCCCCGATCACCACGAATGCTATGGCGATATATCCCGCCTGCGCAACGCTCGAGTAGGCAAGTATCCTTCTCACGTTGTTCTGCCAGCAGGCCACGAGGTTGCCCAAGGTCATCGTCACCGCGGCCAGTATCGCAAAGGCCAGGTACCACTCCAGTCGAAGCGCCATCAGCGCTACTAGAAGGACCCTGAAGGCGGCGGCGAATCCCATCTTCTTGGATCCTGCAGCGAGGAGGGCTGAGACAAGGGCCGGAGAGCCCTCGTAAGTGTCCGGAGCCCACATATGGAAGGGAACCAATGCCATCTTGAAGGCAAACCCGGCTATGACGAAGACGAGCGCGATCAATGTTGCCGGGCCGAACTGGTCGAGAGAGACCGCCGCGATATCCGCGAGCTTTGTGCTTCCCGTCATCCCATAGAGGAGGGAGAAGCCGAATAGCAGGAAGGCCGATGAGACCGATCCGAAGATGAAGTACTTCATCGCAGCTTCCAGGTTCTTCTTGGTCTTGTCGAACGCGGAGAGGGCATAGGTAGAGAGGCTCGCAAGCTCAAACCCTATGAAGAGGGTCACGAGGTCGATTGCGCTTGCAACGACCATCATGCCCACCGTCCCGAAGAGGATCAGGGCGAAGTACTCATCGTGTCCCGGATGATTCTGGTACCTGCTAAGCGAGGCCATCACCACCAGTATGGAGACGATGAGGAATACCACCTTGAAGAACTGGGATAGCCCGTCCACTTGCATGCTATCGAAGAAGAAGACTCCTCCGAGCTTTGCGCTCATCACGAGCGCAAGCGAGGCCACGAGGCCGGCGAGGCTCAGGTATCCCATCATCGACTTGCCCTTGATGAACAAGCCTGCAAGCAATATCAGCAGTGCTAGAGCAGTGAGCAGGGCTTCTGCTCCCAGCGGCGCGTAGTATCCAAGGTCCACTTCAGATCACCCCCATCTGGGCGAGCGTCATAACCGGCTCCATCAGCTGCTCTGCAGCAACTCCCATGATGTCCGTTATCAGGGCCGGTTGCAGCCCGAAGAGCAGGACCAGTATGATGATCAAGCTCATCGATAGGAGCTCGTAGCTGTGGGCATCATGCACGTTCAAATATTTCTTCAGGATCGGCCCGAAGAGGACCTTCTGCGTAGCCCAGAGGTGGTAACCTGCCGTCACCGCCACGCCTCCGAAGATCACGATCATCGTCGCCGTCGGCATCGTGGCATAGGATCCCGTGAGCACCATGAACTCGGCGACAAAGCCGCTCATTCCCGGAAGCCCGAGCGATGCCAAGAAGCCCGCCATCATGAGGAAGGCAAACCTGGGCATGCGGTCAGCAAGGCCGCCGAGGTCGGCGATTATCCTCGTTCCCACGCTATGCTGAATGGTTCCAGCGGACATGAAGAGGACGCATGTGATCAGGCCATGGGAGAACTGCTGGAACATAGCTCCCTGAAGTGACAGGAAGGGTGCAGCCGCTCCCAAGACTGCAACTGATCCGAGCGTCACGAATCCCATGTGGCTGACCGACGAGTAGGCCACGAGCTTCTTCAAGTCCTTCTGAGCGAGTGCCAGGAAGGCGCCGTATACTATGCTCAGGACGGCGATCACAGCGATCACCGTGACGAAGACCTTGTCGACGCTTGGAAGGATCGGCAAAATCACCCTGAAGAGACCGTAGCCACCCATCTTCAGCAGCAGTGCTGCCAGGACAACCGAGCCTGCCGTCGGCGCCTCGACGTGGGCGTCGGGAAGCCAGGTGTGGAATGGCACAGCCGGCATCTTCACCAGGAATCCAAAGAGAAGCCCTGCGAAGATGATGTTCAAGAGGCTCGTTGGGAAGATCGCAGTGTTCGACGTCGCCTGGATCAATGTGAGCATATCGAATGTCCTCGATCCATCCGGCATAGTGTACGTGAAGTACAGCGCGAAGATGGCAAGGAGCATCACGAGGCTCGCAACGTGGGTGTATATGAAGAACTTTATGGCTGCATAATCCTTCCTTGGGCCTCCCCAGATTCCTATGAGGAAGAACATGGGGATGAGCACTATCTCCCAGAATATGTAGAAGAGGAAGAAGTCCAGAGCGGTGAATACGCCGAGCACCCCAACCTCGTTCAACAGCAACAGGCCGAAGAACTGATTGGGCCTCTTATCCTCCCCCCAGGAGTAGATTATCACGAGAACGGATACGATCGTCGAGAGGAGAACAAGGGGGAACCCAATTCCATCCACTCCCAACGTGTATTTGACCCCGATCGAGGGCACCCAGTCATAGCTCTCGACGAACTGCATCATCTTGGAGGTCTTGTCGAACTCCATGAACATCTGGAGCGAGAGCACGAGGGGAACTAGCGACGCGACGAGCGCGACCATCCTCGCCTGAGCTCTGGTCCTGGTCATGAACACCAGGATCGCCCCTATCAGGGGAACTGCTATCATCCAGGAGATGGCGTTCGAGATCATAGGCCCACCTCCATTCCGATCTTGATCAAGATCACGAGTACAACCACCCCAAAGACTAGGGCCGTTATGTAGTTCTCGATGATTCCTGTCTGAACCTTCCTGAGGTTGCCAGCAAACGCGAGCGTCACCTCGCTAATCTTGTTGAGCACTCCGTCCACTATCTTGATATCGATCATGTTGGAGATCAAAGACAGCCCGTATACAACCGTCTCGGCAAACCAAGCGGTCAGTATCTCGTGCTGGTAGTATCTCTTGAGGAGCAGGCCTCGAATCGGATCCCTCTCTCCCACGTACTTCCTGACATCCAGCTTCTTCCACCGCGAGTAGAAGAGAAGCGCAAGCAATATTCCGCCAACCCCTACTACTATTGGCAGGATCTTGATTATGAATGGCTCCTCGACCGCCTCCTCGCCACCGTGTTCAGCCTCGCCGCCATGGCCCTCGCCATGGGCAACTGCGTGGCCGCCGACAACCGCAAGCTCTTCGAAGTCGACTCCATAATGCTCGAAGTTGTTTCCAACTGCATCGTAGAATCCGGACTGGCTGAAGGCTCCGAATGCCAGTGCGAATACTGCCAAAATCATCAGGGGCACTAGCATTACCCAGGGCGACTCGTGCTTATGGTAGTCGGATCTAGGCTCCCCGTCGAATGCGACGAACCACATCCTGAATGTGTAGAATGCGGTCATGAGCGCCGCGACTATCCCGAATATGTAGGGAAGCCACTGATGGCTAATGGAACCATACTCGTAGGCGACGACGAGGATCTCGTCCTTGCTGAAGAAGCCCGTCGTAAGGGGGAATCCGGCAAGCGCAAGGCCTCCTGCGAGCATTGTGAGCATCGTCCACTTCATGTACTTGCCAACGCCCCCCATCTCTCGCATATCGTTTGTGCCGACTCCGTGAATCACGCTTCCGGCACAGAGGAAGAGAAGGGCCTTGAAGAACGAGTGGGCGATCAGATGGAACATCCCAACGCCAACGGCGAACGCTCCGACGACAGCCCCAGTTCCGATTGCCATCATCATGTAGCCGAGCTGGGATACCGTCGAGAAGGCCAGAACCCGCTTGATATCAAAGGCCGTCAAACCCATCGTGGCGGCGTAGAAGGCGGTGAACCCTCCAACGTAGACCACAGCCAGAAGGCCGTAGGGTGCCGCGTAGAAGAGGGGGAACATCCTCGCAACCAGGTAGACTCCGGCTGTGACCATCGTTGCCGCATGTATCATGGCGGAGACCGTTGTCGGGCCCTCCATGGCGTCGGGAAGCCAGACGTCTAGCGGGAACTGACCCGACTTGCCGACCGCGCCTCCCAGGAAGAGCAAGGCGATGATGGTCAGCTGGCCCGGATCGATAAGGGCCAGGCTCTTGTAGATCACAGGGAACTGGAGAAGGTACTCGCCTGGAGCCAGGTTGAGGTTGAGGCTTGCCATGCTGTTGTACAGGATCACTATCGCTGCCAAGAACATGACATCTCCAACCCTCGTCGTCAGGAAGGCCTTCTTCGCCGCAGAGGCTGCGGAGGGCTTCCTGTACCAAAAGCCGATCAAGAGGTACGAGCACAAGCCCACAAGCTCCCAGAATATGAAGAGCTGCAGTATGTTGTCCGAGAATACGAGGCCCAACATGGCAGCTGTGAAGAGGCCGGCCTCGGCGAAGTATCTCGCCATTCCCGGATCTCCGTCCATGTATCCAAGGGCATAGGTGTGGATCAGCGTACAGACGAAGGTCACCATCAATAACATGGCCAGGGCCAATGGATCTATCAATATGCCCACGTTCAGCGTGGCGAACCAGTGCATTGACTGGTGAAGGACTTCCCCTGGGAAGATCTCCGTGAAGATTCCCGCAGATATGATAAACCCGGCAAAGGTGGCCAGTACGGTGAAGAACCCTCCGCCCTTTGGCAGATGCCAGCCAAGGAAGATCGTGAGGACGAATGCCAGAACAGGCAATCCTACGATCAGATAAGCGTAATCAGAGTACGTCGTCACCACCTCATCGTATTAATTTTATCCAGGTCGATGGTTCCATACAGCCTGTAAAGGGCAATCAGTATGGCGAACCCGACGCCTGCTTCCGCTGCTGCCAGCGCTATGGAGAACAGGGCGAATACCTGTCCGTTCACATTGGGCTGGTAGGCCGAGAATGCCACCAGGTTGATGTTTGCGCTGTTGAGCAAGAGCTCTATGCACATCATCAGCTTGATACCGTTTCGCTGCGTAAATGTGCCATATAGGCCGATCGTGAACATGGACGCAGCTAGCAGTATGTATAGCTCCAGTGGGATCATCTGTAAGTCTCCCTCCTAGTCATCTCTCATCCCTCCTTCAGGCGGCGTCCTTCCTGGCGATATATATCGCCCCGACCAGGGCTGCCGTCAGCACCAAAGCCAGCACCTCGAAGGGGAAGACGTATTCCGTAAATATCTCCGTTCCTACATCACCTATGCCGCTCTCAGGCACCCTCAACCCTTCCCTAGGCTCGAAGATGTACTGCGGCATCTCAACTACCTGCCCCCATGGTGCAACCGAGAGGGAGGAGAAGACCACCGCCAGAAAGGCCAGGGCCAAGATAATGTTCCTAAATCTCACCATGGGATTCCTCCATTATGGTCTTTCTTGTGAGCATTACCGCGAATAGGAGCAGGACGCCCACCGCACCGATATATACCAGCACCTGGGCCACGCCGACGAATGTGGCGTTCAGGGAGATGTAGAGCGCGGCCACTCCGGCAAAGCTGCCCAGCAGATAAAGGGCGCTATGAACCACGTTCTTGGAGTAGACCATCAGCACGGATAGCCCCAATATAATCAGCCCAAGCACCTTGAAGACCAATAGCTCCATTATGAAGCCGATGTCCATGGCTACGATCTTATCCAGTACCACCTTGCTCCAAGGCGATAGGAATATCACAACTCCCAGGGCGGCGAAGATGACCCCCAGGGCCAGCACCAGCACGAACAGCTGGAATAAGTATTTGACATATTTCAGGTTGGAAGCGACCATCAGGACTCACCTCCTGCCTCTTCCTTCTTCTTCTTGGCGCCGGCAGGTTTCTTATCTCCGGCCTTGGCCTTGGCGGCGGCGGCCTTCTTCTTCTCGGCAGCTAGCCTCCGGGCCTCCTCCTCTAGGGCGGCGACCTCCTGGGGGGTATGCCTCTTGACCGAGATCTTATCCGGCCCCAGGATCAAATCATCGCGAAGCCAGCCGGCCATTACCACATTCTTGCCCATCTTGAGGCATGAAACGGGACACTCGTCAACGCAGAGCCCGCAGAACATGCATCGTCCAAAGTCGATGGACGGAAAGACCATCTTCTTATTCTTCAGGGGATTCCCATACTTGAAGGGGACCATTTCGATACAGTTGTTGGGGCAGATCCTGGCACAAGAGCCGCAGCCGATGCAGACGGTGGCATCCAGCTCGTGGATCCCCCTCTCGTTTGCCGGGAGCTCCATCATGAACTCTGGGAATGTCCTCGTGACCTCCACGTCCTTGAACGCAGTCTTGAAGGTCATCTTGTAGCCCTTGAGTATGTTTAGCACCATACTATTACCACCTCATGCGAAGTACAGCCCCACTACAACAGCCCAGGCCAGGTTCACGATGGATAAGGGAAGCATCCACTTCCACCCAAGATCGGTTACCTGATCTATCCTGTACCTCAGAAGCGATCCCCTGGTCCAGATGAGGAAGACGAGCACGATGAGCACCTTCATGAAGAACCAGATCATGGGCGCGATCGGCGTGAGGAAGGGAATGTTGGGCCCGTTCCATCCGCCCAGGAAGAGAAGAACCAGCATGATGGATCCGAGGAACATGCAGATGTACTCCTGGAAGTATAGCAATCCCCACCTGATGCCACCGTACTCGGTGGTGTACCCGGCGATGATCTCCTCCTCGGCCTCGGACTGATCGAATGGGATCCTTCCAAGGTCGGTGATCAGTGCAACGGTGAACACTATGAAGCCGAGAGGCTGGGCGAATGCATACCACAATGTCTGGCTCTGGACTATCTCCACGAGGTTCAGGCTGTGCGCCATTATGGCCACGCTTATCACGCAAACGCCCATCGGAACCTCGTAAGCGATCATCCGTGCCATGCCCCTAAATGCCCCCATAAGGGAGTACTTGTTGTTGGAGCTAAACCCTGCCATGAAGACGGAGATGGTCATTACGGAAAGCGCTGCCTCCACGTAGAGGGCACTTAGATCCATATTGGCGACGACCAGAGGATACTCCTTTCCCCCGATGTTCACAGCCCCGAAGGGCAAAGCTGCTGCGACCAACATGGTGGTCATCGATGCCACTATCGGCGCCCAGACATAGATCGGCTTATCCGCATCCCTTGGAATGCTGTCCTCCTTTGTGAAGAGCTTGATTGCGTCGGCAACCAGTTGTAAGATGCCCCAGCGGGAGCCCACGCGGTTAGGACCATATCTGGCCTGGATATCGCCGAGGACCTTCCTCTCCAGCCAGACCACGTACATGGCCACGATATTAATCACTCCGGAGATGACGGCCGCTCCAATCAGGCCGATGATCAATGCATATATGCGAGGCTCTGAGGCAGCCCAGCTGCTGATCGCCTCAATTATTGCCGATAATTCCAATTCCAATACCCCCTCTACCGGTCCACCTCACTGGTGCATGCATCCATGCTGCCGGCGATTGCCACGACGTCGGCCAGATAGACCCCCTCCAATAGGGGCGTGAACGTCTGGAATGTGGCATAGAACGGACCCCTAACCTTCACACGATAGGGCTTGTCCGAGCCGTCGCTGACCACATAGAAGCCCATCTCTCCCCTGGGATCCTCTGTGCGGTAGTACGCCTCTCCGGGCTCCGGCTTTATCTTCTTCGGCAGCTTCTCCTGGACCGGCCCCTCGGGAATCTGGTCCAGACATTGCTCTATGATGTAGACGCTCTCCAAGATCTCGTCCAGGCGCACATCCACCCTGGCTGCGGAATCGCCCTCCTTCCTGCTTATGACCTTGAAGTCCAGGTCTGGATATGCGAGGATGGGGTCCTCCCGCCTCATGTCGTAGGGAGTATCGGATGCCCGAAGCGGCGGACCGCACAAGCCCAGATCGCGAGCGTCCTGGGGCGAGATCACGCCAATTCCATCCATCCTCTTGCGATAGATGGGATCGGCTGCTATGAGGTCCTTGTACTCCATGGTCTTCTCACGCACCATCTTCATCACTTTCCGGGCCTGCTCAGCGAATCCGTCTGGCAGGTCGTTTCTTACGCCGCCGAATCGAACGAAGGTGTGCGTGATCCTAGCACCGGTGATGCTCTCGAGAAGGGAGATCACATCCTCACGGTCTATTATCATGTACTGGAATGGCGAGTAGGTGGCGCTGCCGAGCAGAGTCAGGAACTCCCCTGTCCCCAGCAGATGGCTCTGAATCCTCGATAGCTCTGCGGCTATCACCCGTATATATTGAGCCCTCTCCGGCGGGGTTACCCCGAGCAGCCTCTCCACAGCACCGCAGTAAGCCTCATTGTTGGAGATCGAAGCCAGATAGCACATCCGATCTGTGTAGACGATTCCCTGCAGATAGGTGCGGTTCTCCATGATCTTCTCGATGCCCTTGTGGATGTAGCCCACATCCAAGAAGGCCTTCTTGATCCGCTCACCATCTACCAGGACGTCAAGGAGGAACGGCCCGGGCACTATTGCGTGCTGTGGCCCTAAGTGAAGTATCATCTCCGACTCGGACTCGATATGGGCCTCCTCCCTCTCCCTGAATGTAGGATACTCGATCCTCTGAGGTATCTGTCCCGAGTCAACTTGCTCGTCGGTAAGCCCAATCCTATATGAGGTTAGGCCGGATGCGTCGACGCGCTCCACTGTCCTCTTACCCGTTGTGGTATCGGGATAGCCCTTGAAGTCCTTCCTCCAAGGCCAGGCCCCAACCAGATCGTCGCCCAAAAGCAGGGGATAGAGCTCCGGATGTCCCTCGAAGTTGATGCCGAACATCTCCCAGCTCTCCCTCTCGTACCAGTTTGCGTTCCAGAATAGGGGGACCAGGCTCGGCACCGAGGGGGCATCCCTTGGGGTCTTGACCTTGATCATGACCACGATATTGTGGTTGGCGTAGCTCGCCATGATCTCGACGACCTCCATCAGGTTGTCGGCCATCCTGTCGACGCCCGCCGACCCGGAGTAGTGATCGAAGCCCTGCTTATCCCTGAGGAACTTGGCGATCTCCAGGAGCTTCTTTTGGTCCACTGTGACCCAGAGCCGGCTATCCGACTCCACCCTCGACTCCTGGATGGATCCTGGAAATGCCGACTGGAGGGCGCTCAAAATGTCGCTTGCGGAAGGCATTGGTAGATCCTCCTTAGTAGCCTCGCGTGTCCTTGCGTTGCTTTATCTTTTCCTGCAGCTCCACGAATCCCTTGATGAACTGCTCCGGCCGGGGTGGACACCCGGGCACGAATACATCTATCGGGAAGTAATCGCCGGTATTCTGGATTATGTTGTATGAGTCAAAGAAGGGGCCACCAGAGATTGCGCACTCCCCGATTGCCAGGCACCACTTGGGCTCCAGCATCTGCTCCCAAAGGTTCTTGATGGCAGGCAGGTACTTCCTGGTGACGTAACCGCTGATGATCATCACATCAGCCTGCCGTGGGGTGGATCTGGGAATTATGCCAAATCGGTCACAATCGTAGTGGGGACAGCCAAAGACCAGCATCTCCACGCCGCAGCAGCCCATGGGCTGCATCAGGAACCAAAGGGAGTTCTTGCGACCCCAGTTCAGGACGTTCTTTATCGGCCCCATCTCTATGATCTGATGGATCTTTTCCGTCGTTGTGAACCATACGTCGCTCAGAGGCCTGCCGTATATGGTCCACTTCTCCAGCTCATCGTCAACGACCGCTGGAATGGGAATCACATCGCTTATACCCAACGCAACGCCTCCTTCTTAATGGCATATGCTAGTCCTATCAGCAGCACCGCGATGAACATGAGCATCTCGAAGACAGCTATGTTCATGATGCCGAAGACCATATATCTCTGCATAAACTCAGAAGCGTATACGTAGATCCAGGGATAAAGGAACAAGACCTCAACATCGAATATCACAAAGACGATGGCGAAGAGGTAGTACTGGACATTGAACTGAATCCTCGCATCCCTTATGGGGACGAGACCACCCTCGTAGGTGGACAGCTTACGACTATTGGGCTTCAGAGGCGATATGATCTTCACGGCGGCTAACGCAGCTATGGGCACAATGGCGCCCATTATCAAAAACATAATAAGCGGAATATAATAGTCCACTGGTAACGGCTCGCTGGTCATGGTTTCCTCCGTAAAAGCTAAACACAAGGCATGGTATAAAAGGTTTATGAAAACGCGTTACGATGGTTCCTTGAGCTGGTTTTTCGGATATAATCCGGCGAGGAGGTGATCGGATGGCCGATGCCGTGCGACAGATGGATATCAGGCCTGGGATGAGCGTGGAAGCCCTAGTCGAGGAGATGAGAGGATGCGGCTTTGGTGCAAGGCGCCTTGCCCAGGCGGTGGACATCTACGAGGAGATGCTTTCCGACGGGTATACTAAGTTCCTCACCCTATCCGGAGCGCTCGTCCCTGCCGGGATGAGGGAGATCGTCTCCGAACTCATTAGGAGGGAACATGTGGACGTGCTCGTAACAACCGGGGCAAACCTCGTTCACGATATCATCGAAACCGTCGGCCCTCATCTTTTGGGAAGCCCTGAAGCGGAGGACGGATGCTTGCGAGAGGAGGGCTTAAGCCGGATCTACGATGTCTACATATCCGACGACCAGTTCATCAATTTCGAGGAGATCATGCAGACCATCCTCCCCGATCGAGAAGAGCCCATATCCGGCCCCGATCTCTTGAGATGCCTGGGATCGACAATCGACGACAAAAGATCTATCCTCAGGTCCTCTTACGATATGGGAGTTCCCATATTCTGCCCGGCGCTTGCCGACTCCATGATAGGGCTGCAGGCATGGCTGCATCGACAGACCAAGAAGCTCCGCCTGGACCCCTTGGCTGAGCTGAATGAGCTAATCGACATATGCTACGAATCGGAACGCTCGGGGATCATGATACTTGGAGGCGGAGTGCCCAAGAATTTCTGCCTTCAGGCGATGTTGGTCACGCCTCGAAGCTATGAGCTCGCAATCCAGCTCACCACCGATCATCCTGAGGCAGGCGGGCTCTCGGGAGCCACCCTCTCGGAGGCCGTCTCCTGGGGAAAGATCGCCCCGAGTGCCCGCTTCGTGACAGTATATGGTGATGCCACGATCAACCTCCCCCTTCTCGTTTCCGCAACGCTTAGCCGCTTGGCGAACTCGAACCATGGGGGAGGTCCTGCCAATAACTGCGGGGAGGCGGTAAGATAGGGGAGATCGTTGTAGGAATCACCGGGGCCTCAGGCGTAATTTACGGCATACGCCTGCTCCAGGTGCTAAGGGAGAAGGGGTGCATCACGCACCTCATCGTCTCCGACGCAGCCAAGCGGATCATCGGGCTGGAGACCGAGTGGGCAGTCGATGAGGTCCTCGGCCTTGCGAGCCGGGCCTACGAGCAAAGCGACCTCGCGGCATCAATTGCGAGCGGGTCCTACCCCATCCAGGCGATGGTAGTTGCCCCTTGCAGCATGAAGACCCTGGCCACTATCGCCTGCGGCATATCGGATGGCCTCATCAGCCGCAGCGCCGACGTCTGCCTCAAGGAGAGGAGAAGGCTCGTGCTCGTAACGCGCGAGATGCCATTAAGCCTTCTACACCTGAGGAATATGGTTGCCGTCACCGAAGCGGGAGGAGTGATCATGCCCGCGTCCCCCGGCCTTTACACATTGCCCCGTGGGCTCGATGACCTGGTCGACCTGGTCGTCGGAAGAGCGCTCGACCTCATTGGGATAGAGCATAGGCTCCATCCACGCTGGGGAGTTGATGTGGAATGTACCCGACCCAAAAAACCATACTATGTTTGAGAGATTATATAATATTTGTATGATATGTAAGATGCAACATACGACGGATGCCATCGACTTCGGTCGGGGGAGGCGTCAGCGGAAACTCTTATAATGATGGTTGTAGAGCCTAATACCAGGTGAATTGGATGAAGTGTCAGCTATGCGGGGTGGATAAGGAGATATTTCCGGTGAAGGCGACCCAGGCGACTATTCACGGTCCGAAGCAGACCACTTTCTATATCTGCCAGGAGTGTCTGGAACTCAGCCACCAGGCCTATCTAGACAAGGAGTTCTTGCTGGTCAAGGGAGGAACAGGCGGCAAGGGCCATTGAGTGGTCGAATAGATGCCGGAATGCTCCATGCCAGGCGGCCTTCAACATGGCGCGATTAGGCCGGGGTCTGCTCCGTCGGCCCCCTTGAAAGGGGCGCATCTCCACCCGGCGGCCACCACCAATTTCATTTTAAGGGTGATCCCGGCGCTGAGGCCGTCCCCTATAAAAACATCCCGGATAGGCTTAAGTAGAATCGATTTGGGTATTTGTATTGTAGATGTTCGAATTAAGGATCAGCGAGGCGTGATAAATTGGCACCTTTTATCGAGATAAAGGATCTGACCGTCCGGTTCGGCCAGGTAGAGGCCCTGCGTAATCTGAATCTGACGATAAATGAGGGCGAGTCCCTCGGCATCTTAGGCAGGAGCGCCTCGGGAAAGAGCGTGCTGATGCACGTCCTCCGAGGCACGGAGTCCTTTCAGGATATTAGCGGTAGCGTGATCTTCCATGTAGGCCGATGTTCCAAATGCGGGCGGGTCGAACCCCCAAGCCGCAGAGGCCAGAAATGCGCCTGTGGAGGCGTGCTCGATCCCCAGGACGTGGACTTCATCGCACTCGGGGTCAATGACAAAATGCGCAGGGATGTGGCTAAGCGGTTAGCGATTATGCTTCAGAGGACGTTCGCCCTCTATGGGGACGAACGCGTCATAGTAAACGTTATGAGAGCCGTCGAGGACACGGGCGGGAGCATCAGCGTGCATACGGCAGCCGACCTTCTCGACGAGGTCAACCTCTCACATCGCATGATGCACGTAGCCAGGGAGCTGAGCGGTGGGGAGAAGCAGAGGGTCGTGCTGGCCCGGCAACTGGCCAAGTCGCCCATGCTCCTCCTGGCAGATGAGCCCACCGGCACCCTGGATCCCGCAACAGCCGCCCTCGTCCACGAAAGCATCAGGCGCGCTGTAGACGACTTCAAGATGACCCTCATCATCACCAGCCACTGGGAGGATGTCATGATAGACCTCGCCGATAGGGCGATCCTCCTGGACCATGGTTCGATCATATCAGACGGCAATCCCAAGGACGTTGCCGCCAAGTTCATCTCCATGGCTGGGGTGCTGGCGAAGAGGGAGAAGGCCGAGGTAGGAGAGCCGATGATCCGAGTCAGGGATCTCTCCAAGAGGTACATCAGCATCGACAGAGGCGTGGTCAAGGCGGTCGACCAGGTCTCCTTCGAGGTGATGGAAGGCGAGATATTCGGCCTTGTGGGAGTGAGCGGGGGGGGCAAGACAACCCTATCGAGGCTGATCTCTGGGCTGATAACGCCAACAAACGGAGCTGCGTGGGTGAGGATTGGCGACGATTGGGTGGATATGACGCTCCTTGGGTCTGAGGGGCGCGGTCGGGCCACCAAGTATATCGGCGTTCTTCACCAGGAGTACACGCTATATCCGTCCCGCAGCATCATCGATAACCTGACCGAGGCGATTGGCCTCTCGCTTCCGGCCGAACTCGGCGAGAGGAAAGCCATCCACACGCTGACAACCGCAGGCTTCACCGAGGAGGAGGCCGAGGCTATCCTCGAGAAGAGCCCCGACGAGCTGAGCGAAGGGGAGAGGCACCGCGTCGCCATGGCCCAGGTACTAATCAAGGAGCCCCGCATAGTTGTCCTGGACGAGCCGACGGGAACCATGGATGCCATCACAAAGATCGAGGTCACGAAATCCATTCTAAACGCCAGGGAGGAGCTGGGGGAGACGTTCATAATAGTCAGCCACGACATGGATTTCGTAAAGAACGTCTGCGATAGGGCGCTCCTCATTCGTAACGGCCGGACGATCAGCATCGGTGCCCCTGACGATGTCCTGGGCCTGATAACTGAAGAGGAAGAGCAACAGATGATGGGGAGTTGATTTGAAGGTAACTGTCGACGAGGAGGAGTGTCTCCTCCCCGATGGAGCCACACTGGGAGATGCCTTGAAGGCGGCCGGGGTGGATCCACAGGCGGGATCCGTGATCGGCGTGGTGGTGGGCCGAGGCGAAAAGGCCAAGGAGACCAATTCCTACTGGCTGGAGACCACCAAAGGGAAGATGAGAATTGAGGTGATCGAAGGAGGGCTAGAGGAGGCCTGGCATGGATGCGTCGGCTCGATCGGCGGATCGAGCGCCCTCTGGTCCTCACAAGATGCCGTCTCCTTCGGAACCTTTCCCGCGGGAATTGCGCCGGGCAGGGCTGCCCATGAATACAACCGCTGGGAGGTGGTCCTCGGAACGAGCGGCTTCGAAGCCGATCGATCCCAGCTCATAATCATTCTTCGAAGGCATTCAGCAGCTTACGGAGCCCCGGAAGGGAGGGGCGTATTCGCTCGGGTTGTGGGAGGCAAGAGCACCATCGACCGACTCGATGAGGGAGACCGCATCCTCGGGGTAGAGCCGATCGTGGAGTGGGAGGATTTGACAGACAAGATGGTCACCCAGGACCGGTCGATCCCGCTCTCCGAGGGGATGGAGATATTCACAAGGGTGTGGGTGGACCTGACCGATGAGGCCCCGCATGGGGCGGAGTTCTTCCTGGCCTCCGCGATGTCGGGCACGTTCGTTGTGGCCGCCCTATCGAGCTCATATATAGCATCCGATCTCCTGCTGGGCGAGCCCATAGAGTTCGAGCATCGGGAGCCTCGGCTGGAGGGATCGGTCTCCATAAGGACGAAGGGTCGCGGCCTTGGAAGGATCTTCATATACAAGGCAGATCGCACATCGCATCCCAACCATTCGGTCGTTGGCCGTGTGCAGAAGGGAATGGACCTGGTGAAGCTGGTAGAGCCAGGTCAGGCAATCTCGGTCACCGTCAGGCCTGAGAGGATAATGCTGATGGGAAGGCAGCTTTCTGAGGCGAGGGCGACCTTGGAGGACCGAGGGATAGTGGCAGATATCGAGGGCTTCCAGGGAGATGGTGCCATGGTCATCGGCCAGGATCCTGGGACTACGTTGGAGATACTCGCCAAGGGACGAGTGAGCCTGAAGGCGATAGAGGCTGACCGGCTTGTGGCGATAGAGCTCTTCGACGACCTGGCACCGAAGACGCTCGACTACTTCCGCCACGTCGTGGGGCTCAAGGAGAGGCCGGTTGGGCCTCTGCCCGTCTTCTTCGTATATGAGAACACCGTCCTCTTCCAGCCGACCGTGGATGCCAGAAGGTACAAAGAGCTGCTTCCCGAGAACAAGCCAACCGAACCGGTACCAGCTGGCATGATCGCCGTGAGCAATCAGGTGGCAAAGAAGATAGGCCTGGTTGGCGTTAAGATGATTGAGGACCGGCGCTTTGGACCCTCGGGCGAGAAGTTCGAGGCCACCAACATAATAGGGCGGGTGCTTGACCTGGAGAAGCTGAACGCGGCAAAGGAGGGCGATACCATCTACGTCCTGGAGGTGAAGTAGGTGAGGGTCACCAAGTACATATTGACATCCTCGGAGTCGGATATCCTCCCAGCTGATATCTCCATGAAGATCTATGGATCCCGTTTCAAGGTCAACGTCAAGGAGGCATGTTTCGGGGTGATCGTCGATGGGGAGGAGGAGGAGATAGACGGCCTCGTGGCTGAGATCAGGGCACTCGACCCTAATGGCATCTTCATCAAGGATAGAGGCTTTCCCCCGGGAGATCCCCGCCGCTGCAGAGGACATCGAGGCGGAGGCCCTAGGCCCGGATTCTTCATGATGGAATGCGAATCAAAGACGCTCCCTCTGATATCAAGGGCGCTCGCCTGCGAGGCCCGAGGGGAGACGCTACCTCCGCCGGCAACTGAAGAGAGGCCCCTGAAGTTGGAACGGCTTGAAGAGTTGATTAAAGACGAATTTTCCTGAGGCAAATCCAATGGTCAAAGTCATTGTTTATCCTCCCACAAGCATGATCCTCTCCGACCTGGTGGAGAGGATGGGGCATGAGGCGCTGGTTCTTTCCAAGGAGATGAGAAAGTTGGTAACCTCAGCCAGCTTGGAGTCGCCCCCCTTGAACATCACACCAGAGAACCCAAAGAAAGGGCTCAAGTACGCCGCAGTCGACGTCCCCTCGGGCATCCGAGGCAGGATGTCCCTGCTTGGACCCATGATAGACGAGGCTGAGGCGGCCCTGGTTGTGAACGACGAGAACTGTCTGGTAGGTTGCACCGGTTGTGCGCGAACCAACGAGCTGGTCCGGCTGCTGATAAAGACGAAGGGCATCCCCTACTTGGAGCTAAAATACCCGCGAGACGACGGTCAAGCTCGGCGTTTCGTGCATCAGATAAGGACATTCCTGGAGGGATTGAGCTGATCAGGATCGCTCAGCTATCCTGTGGGGCGGAGTACAGCGGGATCCAGCCGGAACTCGAGAAGGCCGCGACAGCAGTAGGAGCCAAGCTGGTCCATGTCGAGGTCTCCTTAGAGGATGTGATGGATGTCGAGCGAAGGTTCGGCGTCTCAGTGCCTAGCGGGGATCTGAACCTCGCAATGGCTAGGGCGACCCGCCTTGCGGAGAACCCGGATCTGGCCGATGCAGTCTTCGTCGCCACCTGCTTTCGATGCGCCGAGGGGGCCATAATCCGCGGGGAGATCAGGCGCTACATCCACGAGAAAACCCGCCTCCCTGTCCTCAGCTACTCCTACACGGAGAGGACGACCGCGGAGACGCTGCTCACGAGGATGGAGGCGCTCGTCACAACCGCCCGTCTAAAGGGCCTCCTCGCGAGGGAGAGGCAGACCGGCCTCACCGCGGGGATCGACTCAGGCTCGACCACCACAAAGGCGGTCGTGATGAGGGATAACTCGGTCATCGGCACCGGTTGGGTCCCCACGACCGAGGTGATCAAGAGCGCAGAGCATGCCTTCTCGGACGCCCTTGAAGAGGCCGGGGTTAAGGCGGAGGAGGTGGAGGGGCTCGGCGTCACAGGCTACGGGCGGTTCCTCGTCGGAAAGCACTTCAATGCGCGGCTGATCCAGGAGGAGATCACCGTCAACTCCAAAGGGGCGGTCTTCCTCGCAGGCTCCCAGAAAGGACCTGCCACAGTGATCGATATCGGCGGCATGGATAACAAGGCGATCTCAGTCCAGGACGGAATCCCTGGAAGCTTCACAATGGGCGGCATCTGCGCCGGTGCGTCAGGACGGTTCTTGGAATTGACCGCTCGCCGTCTTGGGGTGGATATCAAGGAGCTTGGACAGCTGGCGCTTAAAGGGGATTATAAGACCGTTCCCATGAACAGCTACTGCATAGTCTTCGGAACCCAGAGCCTGGTAAACAGCCTCTCCAAGGGCAGCCGGCCGGAGGATGTGGCGATGGCCGCCTGTCACAGCGTTGCCGAGCAGGTCTTCGAACAGCAGCTTCAGGAGGTGGAGGTGAAGCAGCCAGTGATCATGGTCGGTGGCACATCTCTCATCGAGGGGCTTCCAAAGGCCATGGAACAGCTGCTGGGAATAGAGGTCATAGTGCCGCCACACGCCCAGTTCATAGGCTCGGTAGGGGCGGCCTTGCTGGTCTCCGGGCTGCTGGAGGACTGAGATGGACCCGCTTGAGGTGGTCGCGGTCGAGGTGCCGGGGGAGGATTACGGGGCCGAGAAATACAGGGAGATACTGTTGGATATACTTCAGGACCTGGGCCTCTACAAGTCCATCGGACGGATCTATATATACTCCGATATCAAGAGGCCTTACTTTGCCATATACGGCCTCTTTCGAGGATCGCTTCCGCCACTGAAGGTTAGGGACATGGGGGATGTGACTCAGGTCGAGGGAGGCTACCAGATTCAAGTCGAGGAAGAGCAGCACATGGACGATCTGCTCAAGGTGCTCTGGGCTAAGTATGGCCGCGAGGGAGTCGATCAGCCGGACCGAGATATCCTCATAGTGGCGACGGAGAGCTCTCCAGAGGACCTCGTGGTGACGGATATAGAGGTGGAATTCAGGCAAGACCTCGTCGATGCCCTGGGAAGGATAACCCCTGAGGGATTTCGAAACCGCAGGAACGAGATGAACGAGGAGGGCTTCTTCTTCCTGGCCTCCGAGGAGACGATAGTGCCCAAGCTCATCGATGAAGCCAAGGAGCAAATAAGGAGGATGGCGGATGCTTGAGCCGGTGATGTTCAAAGGCGGTGTCTACAAGCACGACCTGGTGCTGGAGCTGGTGGAGGATCTGGGCGGTTACGTGTTGCAGAGGAACGTGACGCAGGCCGAGATCATACTGCTCCTCCTGATCCCATCGGATGATATGGCAACAATGGAGTCGCTCGTAAAAGAGCTGCGCGGAGAGCTTACGCGCGCGCCACTTGCCGGGACCGAGGTTGCCGTGGTGACTCCAACCCTTGCAATTCATCATCTTCCCCACGTAGCCTGCGACGTGGCCGAGTATCTGCGCCGATTCGGGGCGAAGAGCAATATGATCGGCATGGCGAGAGGAGTGGGGAAGAAGATCGCCCAGATAAACGAGTTCGAGATGGACCTCATCAACGAGCATGATACAGCGGTATTTCTCTTCGGCAACTTCATAGACTGCATACTAGGAAAGGAGAAGCTCTATCGCAACATCGAGGTGCCCGTGGTAGTCGCCGGCGGCCCCGAGATACCCAAGGGAGATCTCCCATACGCATTCGAGTATGTATCGACCGTGGGCCGACAGGCTCACCGCTCTCGCAAGGCATCGGAGATAGCTAGCCTCGACAAGATAGTGGCTGCCGTTGGCCGGGCGCTCGACGGCATGAGGAAGGAGATCGAGATGGATCCATTGACGACGTCGCCCCCCAGGGTGATGGATGCTGTGAGAGAGCAGATACCGGATATCGAGCGTTCGTTCTCCCCGCTTCCAATCGCCCTCAACCTGAACGGATGCCGGATCAAGCTTCCTTATGACGAGTACAGCCGAGAGGTTGAGAAGGTCGCATTCGATGAGGGAGTGACGCTAGGGGAGATCGCAAGGATCGCTCCCTCCAGGATGAAGAACTATATAGTGGTCCGGATATTGCCCATGTCGGAGACGGGGTTCGTCTTCTAAGGACCCCCCTCTCAACGGAGGAACGATGTCGCTGGAGGACGATCTGGAGCGGATCCTGGATAAGGGAGTGGAGAAGTCGGCCGAGGACATGATCAAGGTTGTGGAGGAGGCATACGGGGAAGTCCCCTACATCTTCAACTACATGAAGAAGAGCCCCGAGCTTCTCGTAACCAAGATGCTGCAGAACGGCGCCATATTGCGAAGCGCGAAGAGCTTGGATATGAGGACTGTTGAGCTCATCTCCATCGGCATCGCCGCTGCCATTCGATGCAGCCACTGTCTGGAGATGCATATCCGTATTGCTTCCCGGATTGGCATCACCGACGAGGAGATAGCTGCTGTTTTATTCATCGCCGGAAATATGGTCAATGCGAGCGTCCTTGCAGCTGCCACGAGAGAGCTCGACGATAAGGTGGAAGGATGCAAGATCTGCCGCATTGAAAATGGGGGATGCCAGGTAGACGAGGAAGAGAATGGCGAAGGCCCATATGGGTGCTGAAGGGCTCCGTCAGGCCATGCCCAAAAACCGAGCCTTTGCGGCCCACCAGTTAGAAGGCGATGCTTTAGGAGAGATGATCCAGATGGCCATGCCCTTGATCCGGAGCCATTTGCACCGCATCAGAGAGCCTCAAGCAAACGGCGGGTGGAAGCTGCGACCCCCATGAACTGCGACGTTGCCGGCAGAAGGATCGTCCTTACGAGCGACGAGACCATGATGTCCACATATCACGGCGGGGTTCTGCTGGGCTTCGTCTCCATACTGCCAAGCGCGGTCATGCCAAGCGCGATCTTCAAGGGCCTCTTTGCGCCCCCAGTTCCCGCAGGGCCGGACGGCCAGGCAATCCTCGCCCCTTGCGGCATGCGGAAGGTGGAGGCTTCCCTCCTGGAGGCCGGCTTCTCCAGAGAGGAGGTGATGGTGGCACACCCGGCCCATCTGGAGAAGGCGATAGGGCCAAAGACCGAGGTTTTAGGGATTACCCATGACGATCCACTCGGCAAAATCGCTCTAAGGGAGATCGAGGAGATCATCGGCCGCGGGGCGCCACACAACCGGACGAGCTTCCTTTCCCTAATCGATCACCCGCTCATCCGCAAGCATCGACCCCGGGTCGTCGTGGGGGGAAACGGCGCATGGGAGCTCGTGGATGAGGACGTGGATGTAGATTACGTCTATTTGGGCGAGGGCGAGGCAGACTTTCCCGATATATGCCGCAGGATCTCGCGAGGGGAGGACATCCCCCGCGTGATACATGGGTCCTCAGTGCCCGGCGACGAGATCCCCGTGAATAGAGGGGCAACGATTGCCGGGATCGTCGAGATAGGGCGCGGATGCTGGAGGGGGTGCTCGTTCTGCTCACCTTCCATGCGCACTCTGCGCCACAGGCCTATCGAGAGGATCCTGGATGACGTGCAGGTCAACCTGGAATCGGGAGCAAGGGATGTCCTCTTGCATTCAGAAGACGTCTTCACATACGGATCTCGAGGCATGAATCTCGATCGACGGAGGCTTCTCGAGCTCTTCTCTCGCGTGAAGGAGCTCTCACCGGCCACGATCGACGTCTCTCACCTGAGCCTTGCAACCGTTCACGAGGAGATGGATCTCCTGGGCGAGGTCTCGGAGATCGTGGGCGTAGGAGTAGACCAGGGGTACATGTCCGCCTGGATCGGAGTCGAGACCGGAAGCTGCCGTATACTCGATATGCATATGCCGAGAAAGGCGCTTCCGTCGACCTCCGACCGATGGCCTGAGATCGTGCGCGACTGCTACGGCCTCTTCCACGACGAGTCATGGCTGCCGGTCGCAAGCCTCGTCCTCGGCCTTCCGGGCGAGGAGGCTGAGGATGTGGTTCGAACCATCGATCTCGTCGAGTCGCTGATGGACTACACCGGCCTGATGCTGCCCCTCTTCTTCAGCCCGATGTCTGAGACTTGCCTCGGCGCAGCGAGCGGCTTTGGGCGGGATAAGGCCCTTCCCGAGCACTGGGAGCTTGTCGGCACATGTCTCGAGTACAACCTGCGCCACCTAAAGCGGCTCCACAGCCTGTACCGCGAAAGGATGACGGCAGGCCCTGCGATCCAGATGGGGCTCTCGGCCATATCGCACCTCTCAAGGCCGCTACTATCGAAGTACTTGAAGCGGATGAAGCGCGGAGAGCCTCCGAACTGAAGTGTCGGGGGCGATGGAAGATGCACCAGAACCACTATGCTGCCACCCTTCCTGGGATCTTGCGATCCCCTTTCGCAAGGAGACGGCCCTTGACGATTCGTCGCGCATCCAGCACCGCTTGAAGATATATTCGAGCGGTATGGGAGCAAAGGTCGGGAGCTATAAGCCTCACAGGATATTCTGCAGGGGTTTTGCGCAGACGTTCATTTCAGCTAATGGCTTACCGATATAGATATAGCCGATATCTACGCAGAATGATCTAGGATGAAAGATCGGGCCTAAAGACGACGTGCTTATACTCTGCAGCATCCATGTTGTTTCTGAGCTTGTCAGCCGCCGCCCAAAGGGTAGCCTCGAAGCCAAGCGTAGCCCCTTTGTTCTTCTTGCACTTTTGAGGTTTTATGCGTCTGCCCCTTGCCATGTCCTGCACCTTAGGTTAGATCGCGCTATGTGCCAATCCCATAATAGCCTTTGGAGGCGTATAGAAGGGACTTTGAAGTACTTGTGCAGTAATTCTATCGATTCTAATTTGGGCGTGGCTTGAGTCAGGATAAGATGGGGGATGAGGGCGGTTTAGCGATGAAAATATGCTTATACATTGAGGCATATTGAGTGCCAATGGAGGGTATATATCATGAGCAGATATTTATCTAACTTGGCAATTGCAAGTATTTTTTTAATTTCGATTGCCAGTTGTAGCCTCGATTCCGGTAACACCGGCCTCTCCCCCATTCCGTTGGATCTAAAGATCGTCGGAACAAATGATAATGGGGCAATAGCACCGGAGGATGATGGAGTAGATGTCGTAACGAACAGGAAGAACGTTCTATCCAAGAACGCAAGCCTTCAGCAGGTCGTCTATGATGACGTCGGACCTGCCCCCAGGCCAAACATCATAATCATGATGGCCGACAACATGGGATATATGGACCCCGGCTGCTATGGCGGTGGAGATGTGTTGGGCGCACCTACGCCCAGGATGGACCAGATGGCCAAAGAGGGCCTGAGGCTTACATCCTTCTACTCGGAGACACAATGCAGCCCAACGAGGGCAGCAATGCTGACCGGACGTCTCCCGATAAGAACGGGCTATAACACAGCCACGCCTCCAGGAGTCATGGCCGGCCTCTCTCCAAACGAGACCACCCTTGCAGAAGTCCTATCCGATGCCGGCTACAAGACTGCGATGTTTGGCAAGTGGCATCTTGGCGATATCGCTGAGAGCGAGCCTCAGAACATGGGCTTTGACGAGTGGTTCGGGGTGCTATATCACCTCAATGCCTACAGCCAGCCGGAACGGATCGGATACGACCCCAACTGGGAGTTAGGAAGCCCAATTTACGGCATTGTCGAGGCCAAGAAGGGAGAGAACCTCAGCCTTGTTTCGCCACTGAACCTGACCTCGATGGCATTCGTTGACGAGCAATGCGTCGACAGAGCTATCGCATACATCAAAGACCAGGCAAACTCCAGCGAGCCCTTCTTCATATACCTGCCCTTCACCCGGACTCATTTCCCAAGCGTTCAGAATCCGTTGTGGGCGGGGAAGTCGAGCAAAGGCCCATATGGCGATGGGTTAATGGAGATGGATGACCACGTCGGACAGGTTCTTGATGCGCTTAGAGAGGCTGGGATAGATAACAACACCATAGTCGTTATGACAAGCGACAACGGACCAACGTTTGACCAATGGCCGGACTCGGGTTACTCCCCGTTCAGGGGCGGGATAGGCACAGCCTATGAAGGCGCTGTGCGTGTTCCCGGTATATTTTGGTGGCCAGGGCAGATCGAGGCGGGCAGAACGTCTAACGAGATCATGTCTGTCCTTGACCTGTTCAGCACCTTTGCTGTCCTTGGAGGTGGTGAGATCCCCGCCGATAGGCCCATTGATGGCATAGACCAATCGAACTTCCTACTTGGAAGGCAGGATAACTCCAACAGGGAATGGGTAGTATGGTATCTAGGATCTGAACACGCAGCCGAGACCATTCCTGCGGCCATACGATGGCATCAGTTCAAAATACACGCCAAGACCTACGACTCATTCCAGGGACCTGAGAGCAATTACGGACAGATTCCAGCGGTCTACAATATCGAGATGGACCCAGGTGAGCAGCATAACATCGCAGGAGAGCAGGATTTCGTCAACAATGCCTTTATCAAGATCTATCGGCAACTCGTTGCGAGCATGATCGAGTATCCGAACACTCCGCCAAGGGCATTTCCAAACATGGCAAGGGTATCTGGATGAAGACTTTTAGTCTTCATCTTATATTATTTTAGCAAAAGGCTCTTTCAGCATCTGCCCTTCATATCCCAGTGCGCTTGAAAAAAAAGCGTATCTGCAGAAAGTATTAACATCACTAAATTATTTTAAGTAGTAATATATAACCTGCGATCGCCAATCCTAGGGTAACCTCGAGATTGAGACAAAGATTTTTGAAGCATCGAGGGATATGCAACATCAAATGAGCAAGAAGGATGCGCTACCTGGATTTCACCTCCTGGCAAAGCCCACTGGGGCTTTGTGCAACCTTGGGTGCAAATACTGCTTCTTCCTCTCAAAGAAGGACCTATATCCGAAAAGCACCTTTCACATGTCCGATGCCCTCCTCGAATCCTACATCCGCCAGTACATAGGAGCACAGAAGGTCCCCCTCGCGACAATCGCCTGGCAGGGCGGCGAGCCTACCCTCATGGGCCTTGACTTCTTCAGAAAAGCGATGACAGTGATCCAGAGGTACAGGCGACCAAGAATGATAATTCAGAACACCATTCAGACCAACGGAACCCTCATCGACGACGAATGGTGCCAGTTCTTCAAGGAGAACAACTTTCTGGTGGGGCTATCCCTTGACGGGCCGCGTGAGATGCACGACGCCTACCGCGTTGACAAATCCGGGAAGCCCACGTTTGATAAGGTCCAGAGGGCTGCAAAGCTCCTAAGAAGGCATAAGGTGGATTTCAACATCCTCACAACGGTCCACGCTGCAAACGGAGATAGACCCCTCGAAGTCTATAGGTTCCTGAGAGATGATATCCATGCTGAGTTCATCCAATTGATACCAATCGTCGAGAGGGACGAAGCAGGCCGGGTCATGGACTTCTCGGTAAAGCCCGAGCAGTACGGACGCTTCCTCTCATCCATATTTGACGAATGGATCAGAAGGGACGTAGGGAAGGTCTTTGTCCAGATCTTCGATGCCTCCCTGGCGGCCTGGACAGGAGCCTTCCAAAGCATCTGCATTCTTTCGCAGACTTGCGGGACAGCGCTTGCCCTGGAGCACAATGGCGACCTCTACTCCTGCGACCACTTCGTGGATAGGGCCCACCTTCTGGGCAACATCGAAGAAAAAAGCTTGGAAAAGCTCGCATCCTCTGAGAAGCAGAGACGGTTTGGTCAGGATAAGCTCGATCTTCTTCCCAAGTACTGCCTCAAATGCGAGGTTCGGTTCGCCTGCAACGGCGAATGCCCCAAGAACCGGTTCATGAAGACGCCCGACGGCGAGCCTGGTCTGAACTACCTCTGTGCAGGCTATCGGGAGTTCTTCAGGCACATCGACGGCCCCATGAGGTTCATGGCAAATGAGCTGAGACAGGGTCGCGAGGCTGCAAGCGTCATGAAATACACCGCCTCTGACAAGATTTCCCGCGTGGTCTTCAATCCTGGCAGAAACGACCCATGCCCGTGTGGCAGCGGAATGAAATACAAGAAATGCCATGGCAGAGCGCAACGGTTATAGTATCGACGAAACCCTGGCTTGAAGGCAGAGGTTATATGCCTGCTTTGCATAGGTGTGCCATCTACATCTAAAGACTCGATGAGCCAGCCATCCTCCTCGAACGGATCTCCCTTGCCAATGCCCCCTGCTCGCTGACTATCTCATAATGGCTTATTTCTCGAACCTGCTATCATCCCCCCGTTCTCACCCCTCTTGTTTGCGTAGAACTGGGCTCCATGATCCGTCATCACCTGGCTGATGCTTGTCAGCCAACCGAAGCTGTCCAGGGCTTCTTGAAGGATAAGGATGCTGTTCTCAGTCGTCCCCTCGTCGAATTCGCCGCCCGTGAGAATGCGCCGGGAGCTGGCGTCGAAAACAGCGCACACCTTCTTGCCATTGCATTTGCTGACGTGCCAATAAAGATGCACGAGGGAAAAGCTGTGCGGAAGCGGGGGGGGAGGCTGCGGTGGGAGGGGGGGGGCCGGGGGGCGCCGCCTTCGCATGTTGTTTCGAGGAGTGGCTTTTCTTTCCGGCCCGGGGCTGAAGTGCAAGGGCGCGATTGGGAAGGGATGAATGCCCTTTTGGCGCCCTGCCCTCGGAGGCCATCAACGGCGCCTCAGATCGTGATCCATCCGCCACAGGCATCTCCTTTTGCTGCGCTTTTGGTGGGCCAGGCGGCGGCTCGAATCCCCCGGAGCGGTCAAGGGATCTCCTCACACAACTCCATTTGCTGGCAAGTTCAATCTTGGGCGGCTCCAGGCTCCGGGCGCGGGGCCGCCGCAGATGCACCATACGCGCTTCGCGTCGGAGGGCTGATGGCTGGGCTGCACCATATGGTGGTGGGAATGTACAGAAAACCGTCCCGATGCGAACGAATTTATATTATGGAGTGCTAATACCTATAGGAATGTTTGGTGGTGTGAATAATATGAGAAAATGGACTCTAGCATCGTTTTCGGTGGCTTTGATATTGCTATTGACTACTTGGTGCGTAAATTGTCAGGATCTGTACGAGCCAAACAATCAACTGGGCGATGCCACCGGAATTGAACTCAATCAGACTATCGGCGGGAGTATCTTCCCAGATAGAGACGTGGACTCCTATGGATTTGACTTGAATTCTCCCGGCATTCTGAAGGTAATCTTGGAGGGCGTCCCGGAGGATATGAAGGCCAGGATCGGCCTATACGGGAAAAACTTCAACGGGATAACTAGTAAAGACGCTTCCAACGCCGGCGATACTGTTACTCTGGAGATCGATATTGCCGATCCCGGAAGGTATTACATAATATTTTCTGATCTAGATGGAAAGTCGCATGACGTCGAATATTCCTTCA
>JAFGMR010000068.1 GCA_016927425.1 Methanotrichaceae archaeon
CTGCTGTCCCAGCTTCTCCGATCTTCCCATCTGCTGTCCCAGCTTCTCCGATCTTCCCATCTGCTGTCCCAGCTTCTCCGATCTTCCTATCTGCTGTCCCGCGTTTTCCGATCTCTCTATCTTCGCATGATGGAACCGATATCGTGGATCTAGTAGGCATCCTCCCCACGACCATGAATATGGGATTGATCGGCCGCAGCGCGATATCACCTGCCAGAGCACGGCCTCGGTGGATCTCTATCATCAATAGCTCCTCCATTATACCCGCCTCTTCCATCAGCCGGGCGGCTTTAAGGGCGATCCCCATCCGTGCCAGGTTGGCGACTACGATGCATCCAGGAAGGGCCCTATCCAGCAGGAGGGGGAGGAAGACCTCGATCTCTCGCGTTCCCCCGATGAAGCACCGGTCGATTCCAGGAATCGTTGGAAGTATCTTCGAGGCCTCGCCGCAGATGAAGCGACCCTTTGGCACAAGGGCCGTTGCGGCCTCAACGGCCTCCGGCCTTTTATCGATCCCTATGATCTCATCCGTAAAGCGAGAGGCTGCAAGCGATACCGCGCCAGAGCCGCAGCCGATATCCAGGAAGGTTAAACCTTGCCGGAGGGATAGCTTGTCGATTGCGATCGCTATGTTCTCTGGTTGGGTGGCCGTGCCCGGCAGCTTCATATCTCAAAGGTTTACGAGGGAGAGATATAAGCTTAATCCAAATCTCCTTGTTCAAAGTCAAATGAAGTAAACTCTACTTCCTCGCGACCGTTCTCCCATGGTCGGGTGATCTGGGCGAGGTCCAGTTGGGAGATGTGATAATTACCCCCCTTCCTCTCCAATGCTGGGTAGCTCTCCATCTTCTCGAGCCGGAGTCCAGCAAATCCCTCATCGAACCTCTCCCTCGCAAGCCCCCATGGCAGGAGGTAGGCCGACCGAGGCCTTCCAGCGCCGCGGCGCAGCTCGACTGCGAGCACGCCGGTTCGACCGGAGAGCTCCAAGAACTTCGTCTCGCGCTCGAGCTGATGATCTCCTCCTGCGGCGCTGAAGTGGCTCTTGAAGTAGAGAGAGGAGTTCTTTCGAGCGTCCAGGCTCTTGCACTCGACCGCCAGGTAGTACTTGGAATGGCGGGAGTCGACGAGGATATCTATCATCTGGGGGGCAAACCGGCTCTGCTTGAGCCGGTAGGCCAACGCCTCTATCCCCTCCTCCTCGAAGAACTGGTTGAATGCCCTTGTTAGCGCCCACTCGAAGTCTCCCATTCTGATCTCTCCTTGCAGGAAGGAAAGCGCCGTCCCACGGCACGGCTGCAGATGGGTCAATCCACCCATCCATTACAACACTTTCGCCCCGCCTTCAGCGACCGTTTAAAGAGGAGACGCGATTGGCCGATTGGCCGGGGGATCTCTTGATGACGGTTGGAAGGACGGTTTGGGACTTCATGACTGAGTTGGCTGAGGGGCAAGGGCCTCGATGGATGGGGATAGCCCTGCTCATCCTCCTAAGCATGTTGCTCGTCCTCGCCCTCCTACTATTTTTCGGAGGATTACTGGAGGTCAGGCTCCGCTATGGCGGCCTGGAGGTCCTGATAGACGGCACCAATGCCCTTTGCATTCCATACATCTCCTCGAAATCCTCTTAAGGCCACGAGTGGAAGGAATCTATATGGATCCAGAAGAACTGGCCAAGAAGTACTGCATGAGGGAGCTGAAGCCAATTGCCAAGAAGTACGGGATCGGCACCCGATGCGTAAAGAAGATCGATATCGTAAAACAGCTCCCGCCAGAGGCCCTGGCAGAGCTCGAGGGATAGATCTCTTGCCATGGCTCGACTTGGGAGGTTCATCCGGGCAAGGAGCATATCAGAGGCCTGGGCAAGGGGCCTAAACGTCATCTGGAGGCAGGGGGAGGAGATCACTGATCAGAGGGGGACGAGGATAAAGGAGCTGCTCTCCTTGCAGGTGGTGGTCGAGTCCCCTTACGAGGAGATGATACACCCTGACTACCCTTGGACGCGGGAGCGGCTGGAGGAGTACGCCCTCCAGCTTCAAACGGGAGAGAATCCAGGCTTCGAGTATACATATGGGGAGCGATTGAGGGCCTGGGCCATCCCATCGGGGGAGAGGGTGGACCAGCTGGATGGAGTTGTGCGTCGCCTTCTGGGTTCGCCTTCAAGCCGCAGGGCCTGCGCGGTCACATGGATCCCACCCATCGATAGCAACAGGGAGGAGGTGCCATGCATGATCGTCGACGACTTCAAGATCCGAGGCGGAAGCCTTCATCTATCGGCCTTCTTTCGAAGCCACGACTTCGCGGGCGCGTACCCCGCAAACCTCTACGGCCTCTCTCGCCTCCTCCAGGCGGTCTCAGACGAGGTCGGGGCGAAACCCGGATCCATCTCCACAACTAGCGCCTCGGCCCACATATATGACCACGATTGGGACTGGGTCGAGGAGATGATATTTGGGAGGAGAGGATGATGGGTTGGGGTTGGAGGTTATGTTGGCAGAATTTTTGATGGGGCGTATCAGAGGTTATTATGGCTGAATTTCTGAGGGCATGATGGCGGAGAGGATGAGGACAGTATGCCCTCTCTGCGGCAGCGCCGAGCTATTCTACGAGCTTGGCGGCGCGACTGGAAAGGTCTACCATTGCAAGGACTGCGATTACGTTGGCCCGTTCGTGGTCGAGGCGGACGAGGAGATGATCAGGGCCCTGAAGGAGGGCAACAGAGATCGATCATCCTCCCCGGAGCAGCCATAACGAGCCCGATTGATCGCTTACAGCAACATCGAGCGAGGGCCCGGATGAGAGGGATTGGATCAATCCCCCTCGAGGGATCCAGTCGAGAGACCATTCCCAGAGGTTATCGTCCATCCCACGGACGAATACGTAGAGGCTCCCATCTACCACAACCGGCATGGGATCGCCCTCGTAAGGCCCATATGCAGGGGCAAGTTCTCCTCCAAGGGAGCTCCATGAGGACTCGCCGTCGATCCCTATTCTGTTCTGCCAAAGCCCTCCGTCCTCGCCTCTAACCAGCGTGAGGATCTCCCCATCCAACAGGGTTGCCCTTGGCGGGGATGTGATGGATCCTCCAGCAGGCCTCCACTCGCCGGCGAGGTTATGCCATAGCTGGTCGTCCATGCCCTTAACCAGGGCGTGGATGCTGGATCCATCGTATACAAGGGCTGGCTGGCCGATGATCCTCCCTCCGAGGGTCTCCCAGTGGCCGTCTGGCGCAACATCCCTCATCCAGACCGCCTCGTCATTTCCGCGAACGCAGGCGATCACCGTCCCGTCGGGTCCGAGGGCTGCCGAGGGCGGGGCTGAGATGCGCCCGGCAAGCGAAATCCAGGTGGGTCCGTCTGGCCCTGCAATGCAGTCCCACAAGGCCTCATCGCTTCCCCTGACGAGGACGTGTATCGATCCTTCTCCGTCTTTGATCGCCCAGGGGGGCGATGTTATGAGGCCGCCAAGGGAGCGCCAGCCCTCTTGCGAGTGCTCCCAGAGCGCTCCGTCATCTCCCTCGAGGTAGACGCTATCCCCGAGGATAAAGGGCCTCGACCTCATCAGCCCTCCTGCGCCCTCCCAATGGGGGGAGACGATCTCCACATCAAGGGGGAGGGACCACTCTGAGGAGGCATCGTGGATGTCGGATGCCTTTGCCCTGATGCTGTTGATTCCTGCATCCGTCCAGCGATGTACGAGAGTTGCAGCGCTTCCCGAGGGCATGATCTCGGTCTCATCTATCGTCCCGTCGCCCCAGTCGATGGCGTAGGAGAGAAGATCTCCCTCGGGGTCGGTCGCCTCGATTGAGTAGCAAAGAGGCCTTCGCGTCGCCCCGTGGCTTGGGCCGTCCGGGGCATTTGGCCTCTGCGGGGGATCGTTCAACCCTCGCTCCAGGGGCCCCATATCGAAGCCTGCGCCCTCTGGCCGCGGCCGGTGGAGCAGATCGTCCTCGGGCGCTCCCTCCCCTGTTGCGCTGTCGAGGGCGGGGCTGTCAACGGATAGCTCATACCCATCGAGGCCCAAAGCGCCATACTCCTCAAAGAGGGGGTCTCGGGCGAGGTTTCCAGGTCCGATGGCGCCTCCCTCGATATCGGCCGAGGAGTACAGAGCATCGCCCCACTCGACCGGGTAATTGATTCCAGGGCGGTAGAAGAGGCAGTGGTCTGCCTCGAAATCGACCGAGGGGCCTATGAAGGCTGCACCGTGGCCGTGCGAGACGATGCAGTTTTTCATCTCCAGGATCACATCGATCTCGCGGTCGTCGTACTGGACGTACATGGGATAGGCCTCGCGAAGGGGGCTGTCGACTATGGCTGTGTTGACGATCAAAAAGGTGGCACCTGATTGGAGGGTGCCGATCACAAGCCCGGCCCATGGGGTAGGGGAGTAGTTGCCGTCGCCGACGTCGTAGACGATGCAGTTTTCAACGAGGGTTCCCCCTCCCCAGAGCTTGATCCCGTCGCACGAGTTGTGGGCAACTATGCAATGGTGAATCGTGGTATTTGCCGCCTTTGAGTCGAGGCCGTCTCCTCGATTGTGCTGGGCGACGGTATCTGCAATCTCAATAGGTCCTGGCGAGGTCTCGATCCCAAAGCCGTCGGGCCTGTCATAGGGCGAGGGTCCCGGGGTTCCCTGGTAGTAGTGGCCGCTGTAGGAGAGCGAGCAGTTCACGATAGCGACATTCATCCATCCGGTCTCCCCAGCGGCTCCGCCAACTGCGCCAAAGCCGCAGTACTCTATCGTCGAGTTGAGGATCTCGAGGCCGTCTACATCGCGAAGATCGACTCCAAAGCCGTCGAGGTGATGGATGTGAAGATCCTCCATGACGACGTGCTCGACCGGGTCCCAGGCGTTTATGCCGTCCCTGAATGGATTCTCGCCATCGCTTCTGATCTCCAGGTTCTCCAGGCGAAGGTAGCTCGTCCCCGAGAGATCAATTGCAGCGAAGAGGTTATCGGTTCCGACGAGCGCTGCTCCATCCTCTCCTCTTATGGTGATCCAGGCCCCATCGAGGCCGGAGGCCGGCCGGATCATGTCCTCTCCGAAGTCCCGAAGGATGTACTCCCCGGACTTTATGATCAGCGTATCGCCTGGATCGAGCTTTCCTGCCCCGTAGGCAGGGCTTCTCCAGGGGCTTTCAACGGTTCCTGGATCGTTGTCGTCCCCTGCAGGGGATACGTAGTAGGTCTCTCCAAGCGCTATCCCTACAAGAGCTAATCCTATGAGCGCCATCACGATGAGCAAAATCGAGAACATCAGGGAAACTTTTCCAAATTCCCGAGGCCGAAATCCAACAGCGAACATGATGATCCTCCTCTTGCGGAGTATGATCGTATCTGAGCAGCATACTATATAAATATATTTTTCGATAACGTTTAGGAAATCTTCCCTTCCAGGGCAAAGGCTATTGCCCAGGAGAGCAGATAATTAGGGGGGTTTAGAGGTGATGAGATCATGAGCGAGGGTATGGTGCAGTTCGAGGTCGAGATCCTTAGCTACTCCAGGATACGTTCCAGGATACTATGGCCGGATTCTCACAGCCCGTGGATGGAGGGCTGCCTGGAGGAGCTGGTGGTTCACTGCACGTATGCAGCCTGGACGGCTTATCTACAGGGCATGCCGCTCGTCCAGTTACTGAAGAGCCCCGACGATTCAGTCGGCCACGCGATATCGGATATCCTCACGCGTACCATGGAGTCGATGGGCGCAGCCCTGATAGGCGAGATCCGCATGAACGGTGAAGCCTTCGACGAGCTGCGAAGAAGTCATATCGAGCCTTGATTTGGGGAGACACAACCGCGTGAATATGTGATTACTTTCTCATGGGGCAGAAGTCATATCGAGCCTTGATCCAGTGAGAACGGGAAGGAATGGCCGGAAGGGAAGAACGGCCAGAAAGGAGATAATGGCTGTAAAGGCGACAACCGTCAGAGATGGAAGGCTGGGCAAGAGGTAAGTAGCCCGGCCAGGATTCGAACCTAGGTGAGGAGGTCCAGAGCCTCCCGTGATTGACCGCTACACTACCGGGCTTCCGCGGCCATCCATAGAAGAGGTTATGTATTAATCTATCGATCCGATCCATGGTAGTCGAGCAGCACGACCTTGCTCCTATGCATATCCAGGTCCTTTGATGTAATCGAGAGGAATTTCTCGGGCCCTTCTACATCCTTCCCTTCCAGGAACCTGTCCACGGCCTCTAATTCGAACGTCAAGGCCTCGGTATTGTAGTGCATGGGGATGATTATCCTTGGGCAAAGCTCTTTTACCACCTGCGAAGCCCCCGGCCCATCCAGGGTGAATATGCCCCCAACCGGTATCATCAGCAGATCTACCTCTCCGATCTCGGCCTTGGCCCTCTCGGAGAGTTGGTGGCCGAGATCGCCCAGGTGGCAGATCCGGAACCCATCGACGACGAAGCAAAATATGGTGTTTGGCCCTCTCAATCGCCCTCCCCTCTCGTCGTGATGCGAGGCCACTCCCAGGAACTCACGCCCCTCAACGATATGCCTTCCGGGCCCTCTCAGGACGACGGGGTTTCCCTGTAGGGCTTCGACGTTGTTGTGGTCGTAATGCTCGTGGCTTATCAGCGCAACGTCTGCCCTCAGCTTGGGCATGCGATATCCAATGCTCTCATCGAAGGGATCGGTCACAATGGACAATCCCTTTGAGTCGACGATATGAAAGCAGGAGTGCCCCAACCAGTAGATCCTCACCTCTGATCACCTAAAAATTTTATTGGACCTCATGGCAAAAAATCCTTTCGTTCAGTGGATCATCGCGTCGACGACTCCGTGGACGACCCCTGGGGCGTACTTCTTGACCTTGACCAGGCCGCGGACCTCTGCAGTTCGCCCTAGGCAAGAGGCTGCCCCCTCGACCTCATCGACGAGCGCCTGAGGGTAGAGCCAGGAGGGCACGGTCTGGTGGTAGTGCAACATGCCTCCTGGACGCAGGGCCTCGATCCCCTGGCGAAGATAGCGATTCGTCGATCCCACAAGCCCCATCACCACCCTGTCCGCCTCGGCGACTGGAGCAAGGCGCGCACAGTCCCCTAAGACGGGGACAATGATCCCCTCAACCTCGTTTAGGCGGATATTCTCCTCCAGATAGCCGAAGGCGACCGGGTTTAGCTCGATTGCGCAGATCCTCTCCGGCCTGGAATGGACGGCCATGGGAAGGGAGAAGTAGCCGATTCCGGCGAACATGTCGACCACCCTCTCTCCCTTCCCGAGAAGACCCATCCTCCTCCTCTCGGCCATGTTGCCGGGGGAGAACATCACCCTCATGGGGTCCAGCTTGAAGATGACCCCGTTCTCCCTATGAACCGTCTCCGACCCAGAGCCTGCTATCACCTCGCGGCAGGGCTCCCGAAGCTCCCCGATGATCCCTTTATCCCATAGGACACAGCGACATCGAGGGTAGATATCGAGCAGTGCTTTGCCTATCAAATGCCTCTTTCCCTCAAGCCCGGGATGGATCTTGACGGTGATAGTATGGCCGAGAATGGCCCATCCTCGCGGAAGTAGCTCTACCTCTTCTCCGCTCAATAGATCCCCCAGGATCTCTTCCAATGTGGGGGTCTTTCTGTAGAACTCAGGGTCTTGCTGCCTGATGCATCCTGGAAGGCAACCGCTCACAGGGATCTCCACCATGCCTCCTCGAAGGAGCACCTTTCTCCTTCTGTCCAGCCTACCTGCGGCAATGATTGCCTCCATGGCGTCTTGTGCCTCCCCTTTGGGGGCTAGAAGGACGAGGTTATCGGATGAATCGGAAGTGTCCATGGGTGGGCCGGACGTATCCCTGGTTGGATCTGAAGCCTCCCTGGCTGGATCGGAGGTGGAGACGGCTAAATCGGTACGGCAGCCGGATTGATTGGAAGCGTTCCTGAAAGGATCGGGAGCGGATCCGCCTGGATCAGAAGGGCTACTAGACCGATCTGAAGCTCTGAACAAATCCCACCCTCTCCCGGCTAGCGTTGAACCTCAGAATTATGCTCTCGCGATTGCGGTTTACCAAGTAGTCCTCGCCGTGGACGACGAGGCCTGCGTCGTAACCGCTTGGAACAGCTAGCCTGAGAATGATTGGAAGGCTCTCGCAATCTCTGGATAGGTTTACCCGTATGCTCGCATCGCTGCTGGAGTTCAGGCTGATCCGAGTGCCGTTCTCGTGGGATATGGTTATCACGCCTCCCTTGGCGCTGATGCTCCTTTCAGCGCCATCGGGAAGGAGCATCTCGATTGCGCTCTCCATGGAGCTTGGATTCTCTATATCGAGAACGAGGTCGCTTCCACCGGTCTTGTTCTCCAGCTGAGCGTAATACTGCACCGCGCCTGCCTCTCCTTCACTTGGGAATATGAACCCGGTTTGGACTGCGAGGATGGCGAGGACTACAAAGCCGATCAAAGCAAGCCCCATTCTCCAGCTGAGGGGGCCTGCCTTCTTGGGGAGGCGGTCCCCTGCTCTGAGCCTTGCGGGGGGTGACTCCGGTCCTCCTCCGGCCGCCCTATCAGGAATCTCCCTTTCGGGAGCGGACGCCGGATGGTCATCCGGAGGCAACGCCTCTTCAAAGCCACTGCTCTCCCTTTCATCGATCTCAGCTCTATCGGGCGGCTTGGACAGCGGAGCCTCCTCGATTGCTCTTTCCTCGTCTATCTCCGGAGATACTCTCGACGGGGACTTCCTAGCGATCCCTTCTTCGGCGATCTTCCCTTCCTCTCCGATCTCCTCTGTTGAGCTCTCTCCCGTAGCGCTCTCCTCAGGAGCGGCCTCTGGAGCTTGCGAGCCTGCTTCCTTCTTTTTATTCTCCTCCTTCCCCTCCTCCGAGGCTTCCAGAGGGTGCTCGACGAGCGGCGTCTTTCTGCGGCTGGGAAGTGTCACCTCGCCGTTATGAAAGTCGAAGCGTAGATCTGTATATGTCCCTGAAGAGTCGATGAACATCTCAGCCCTTGGGACTAGGTAGGATACGCCCGAGATCTTCGCCTCTTCGAAGAAATCGGTGTTCTTCATCAGGCGGTCCTTGAAGGCATATACCGCCCCGCTCTCCATGTGGGAATCGATCTCGCTGAGGCTCGGAAAGCGGTCCTCCTTGGAGGCTAGCTCCTTGGTTGCCCGCACGTAGGCCTCGAAGAATATGCGGCTCATGCGGTTGAGCCGATTCTTGTATCGGCGGTCGAATAGGAAGGAGAAGCTGTCTCCGCTGAGGGTCTTGGCCTCCTCGACATTCTGTTTCCAGGCAGTGAAGGAAACGTCCATCGGCCTTGGGTTTAGAACCGACCATGATAAGTATTTTTGTGTGGCCTTCGGCCGGAAGGCCACGTGAGCCGGAGGATCCTTCCTCTCTCCTCACCTGTTCATATCAGGTCCATATGACAGGCATCTTTAAATCCGTCTCGGCAGCAGATAGGGTGTCTATGAAGCTATTTGCGTTACTATCGGTCCTTGTGCTGCTGGGGGGCGGCATAAGCTGTGAGCAGCTGCTCGATCGATATCAAGTGGCGGTGGGGGAAGGCGTAAACGTCATACTCAACCTGGCCAACAGCGGCGACTCGCCCCTGCAGGTCAGCGTCATTCCAAGGCTTCCTTCCGGCCTCTCGGCCGCTCAGTCGCTTGCCTGGGCGGGATCGATCCCAGCCGGGGGCTACCAGCAGGTCTCCTATGGCGCAATCGCGGTCAGTCCGGGAAGCTACGAGATCGCAACCCTCGTCGAGTATGGGGATGAGAGCGGCATGCATCAGCTGCTGATGACCTCAGACGCCCTGACGGTCTATTAGGGCAATCCCGTTAAGGCGCTCCTCTAGCGCTGGGATCAGACCATTCAATATTTTATCATTTATCTCCATCGTTGCCCTTCTCGATCCTCAGATCGTCCCGCGTAAAGAGGGCTGAAAGATCGAATCCCGCCTCCTGTAAGGCCTCTCGCCCTCCCTCCCTCCGGTCGAGTATGGCGATTGCCTGGACCGGCCGGTAGCCCTCGGCTTCGACCCGTTCGATGGCGCGCAGAAGCGACCCTCCCGAGGTGACCACATCGTCCACGACGGCCACGGGCGACCCCTTGGGAAGCGACGGCCCCTCGATGAAGCTACGGGTTCCGTGCTTCTTGGGCTCCTTTCTGACGATCAGGCCGGAGATATCCCGCCCTTCCAGATGGCTCATGACAGCAACGGCAGTTACGATCGGGTCGGCCCCGAGGGTGAGCCCGGCAACGGCTGAGACCTCGGGGCGGATGAGGTTGAGAATCAGCCTTCCGGTAAGGCAGGCGCCTTCCGGGCTGAGTATCACCCTCTTTGCATCGATGTAGTAGTCGCTCGTCCTGCCAGATGAGAGGACTACCTGCCGCACCTCTAGCGCCCTCTCCTGAAGGAGCCTCAATAGATTTTCCCTATCCTTCTCCCGCATAACGAAACCCTACCTCCCCCTGGAATTTAACCGTTTCCGGGATCCCCCTCTACCGCAGGCAATAATCCCCCTGAGGTCGCCAAGATCGGTTCCGTCGAGGAGGTAGATCCTGCCGGCATCCAGGTTGGCAAGTGCTGGGATCGGCCCTCGATCCTCCTCCTGGCGCGAGTTGAGGGGAAGGCCGCCGCAGAGGTCGTTGAAAGCGGGAACGAGTATCATCTCGGGCCTTTCCCTGCTGAAATCATCGCCCAGGGCCTCGATGGATAGCGGCGCCCTGATCCAGGCCCGCCTGTTCGTAGAGCAGCCGAGGGCATCTGTGAGCCTGATTGCTGGGTGGATGTGGCCAGCTACGAGGACCTCTGCCCTGAGAAGGGATGGATGGGGCCAGGTGTGGCCGTGGAAGTAGGCCACCCCCTCGAGGAGTATGCCTGACGCTGGATGGAGGGACGTCCCCGGCAAGATGAGGTCGGAGATTCCTCCGTCGTGGTTTCCGGGGACGACGTCGACGGAAACCCTCTTTGCCAGGGCATCGAGGAAGGAAGGGACCTCCCTTCTCTCCTGCCAGCTCGTGCGGGGGACGTTGTGCTTGATGTCGCCGAGCAGTAGGAGCCTGTCTGGGCGCGCCTCATCGATGGCATCGAGCAGGCGGTCGAGGATGCGGCCTGTCTGGGTTGGGATGCTTGCCCCGCCGAGCCAGAGGTCGTGCTCGATTCCGAGGTGGAGGTCGGCTGCGACGAGGACCCTCGTCTTCCCCTCAACGAGGAGGAGGGGCAAGCCTGCAAGGGGTGTCGTCTCGATGGAGGTCATGGGTGGATGTAGCTTATGTTGACTGCCACAGACATAACGCCGCCTGCAAGCGGCGTTTTCTCAAGGGGGGTCATGGGTGGCTCCGCCAGCTGGAATATCGATGAAGGGAATGTGGCAGCGGCCTTCTGGCGCGGGCCCAGCCCTTGGAAGGATGCGCTCGATCACAGACGCTCCCTGAAGGGAGCTACTGCTACTGGATGCCTTTCCATCAGCCCGACTCCAGCTGGAGTCTCCAATAGAATAGCAAAGAGCATAAAATCGTATCTAGAGGCCTACCTTCGTCTTGATCTGAGAAACGTCATCTTCCACTCTCTCCAGACGGTCCTCAACGCTTTCCAACAGAGCGGAGCGAAGATCTTTGATCTCATCAAGAGTTGCATCTTGGGAATCCTTAATGTCTGTTAAAATTTCCTTTAGCTCATTGCAGGTTGCTCTGACCTCTACTTTTGTCGACTTGACCTCCTCTTTTGTGGCTCTGATCTCGGAGGCCAGCTCACTGCGAGTTGTAATTACCTCCTCCTTTGTGGCTCTGATCTCGGAGGCCAGCTCATTTCGAGTTGTAATTACCTC
>JAFGMR010000069.1 GCA_016927425.1 Methanotrichaceae archaeon
ACCTCGATAGCAGTAACCTCTGGCAGGATCAACCAGAATTCTTCTCGGAAAGTACCTTAACTCGATCCAAAATATTTGCTGAAACATTTTGTATCGGTCGGAATTGGCCGAGTCGCCAAAGACTAACGTCAGACGGAACTATCTTGCTTCCGTCTCCATCTAATCATGTGTTCCGTGGCTTGGAGAGCAGCCCATCATTCTGGGTTATACCCATCTTCAGGGCCGACACCGTTATTCCACGGGTCCGCGGGGATCGTTTTCGACCCCACACCGGCCCAATTAGGTACACCACCACGCTATTTAAGGATTTCGGTCCCGCTTTCGAGGTCTTGTTTTTCCCTCGAAATCGGCCGGAATCAGCAGGCAGCGCCCTATTGGCCCGCTTCTGTAGCGCGTCTCGGTATATAAGCTTTCCGGTTCCCGCCTCCCAGGAGATTATCCCGGATTTGGGTCCGAATCGCCTCGATCGCGCCAGAGCGGCCCGTCTCCCAAGGCCCATCCCCTATTTAAGGTTTTCGAGCCATCAATCCCGGCATTTCCCGGGAGGGAATGACTTGAACCTTGGAGATGGACCCCAGCAGGGCCGACCCTACCCACCCGCAGCCCACTATATAACCCTTATGGTGATGCCAATGGCCTCGCCATCGTCGAATATTAATATCAATAACCGATAGAGATAGATAGACAAAACCCCGGACCAGCCCTCAGGGCATCGGTTTATGGGAAAATTCTGGAGGAATTTCATGGGCTACACATTGACCGAGAAGATCCTTAGATCGCACCTCGTCGAAGGAGACTACCGAAAGGGAGAGGAGATCGGAATTCGAATAGATCAGACCCTTACCCAGGATGCCACTGGTACAATGGCCTATCTCCAATTCGAGTCCATGGGCCTCACCAATATCGAGACCGAATTATCCGCGAGCTACGTAGACCACAACACCGTACAGGTTGGATTCGAGAACGCCGATGACCATCGATATCTGCAAAGCGTCGCGGAGGCGTTCGGCATTTACTATTCTCGTCCTGGAAACGGCATCTGCCACCAGGTCCACCTGGAACGCTTCGGCCAGCCTGGAGTAACCCTCCTCGGATCTGATAGCCACACTCCAACGGGAGGAGGGCTCGGCATGATCGCGATCGGCGCAGGGGGGCTTGACGTTGCAGTCGCGATTGGAGGAGGCGCTTACAACCTGACCTGCCCTCGCGTGACCAAGGTCAACCTCGAAGGCGATCTCCCAGACTGGGTCTCGGCAAAGGACGTCGTCCTCAAGATCCTATCCCAACTAACGACAAAGGGAAACGTGAACACAGTTCTTGAGTACGGTGGCGATGGAGCCAAGAAGCTGACCGTTCCAGAGCGAGCAACGATCACAAATATGGGAGCAGAGACCGGTGTTACGACATCGATCTTTCCAAGCGACGAGCAGACGGCGAAGTTCCTTGCCGCCCAGGGGAGGAGCGACCACTGGAAGCCCTTATCGGCCGACGATGACGCTGAGTACGACTCCAGCATCGATATCGATCTATCTGAGCTAGAGCCGCTCGCCGCAGCCCCTCACAGCCCTGGAAACGTCGTCCCAGTGCGCGATCTCGACATTGCAGTGGATCAGGTCATGATAGGATCATGCACAAACTCATCATACGTAGACCTGATGACCGTCGCGGAGATGGTTAAGGGAAGGACGCTTCCCCCACATGTGAGCTTCGGCATAGCCCCCGGATCCAGACAGGTTTTGCGGATGATTGCACGAAACGGCGCCCTCGACCAGCTGCTCTCCTTTGGAGCACGTATACTGGAGTCCGCCTGCGGGTTCTGCATTGGAAATAGCATGTCTCCACCAAGCGCGTCCGCCTCGATTAGGACGAGCAACCGCAACTTCGAGGGGCGATCCGGCACTAAGGACGCAAAAGTATACCTGACAAGCCCAGCAGTCGCAGCGGCCGCGGCAATCTCCGGAAGGCTCTTTGACCCTCGCGATCTCGAAATACCATATCCCAGAGTGGAGATGCCATACCAGTTCGAGATCGACGACAGCATGATCATAGCTCCGCTTTCGCCTGTCGAGCGATCAAAGGTTAGAATCATTCGCGGGCCGAACATCGGAGAGCTACCCCGAAACACCCCCATGCCCAACGACATCAACGGCGTGGTCACGATCAAGGTCGGGAACTATGTTACGACCGATCACATAATGCCTGCAGGCTCCAGGCTGAAGTACCGCTCCAACGTCCCCAAATACGCTCAGTTCGTCTTTGAGCCAATCGACGAGGAGTTCCCAGACCGCGCCACGAAGATCAGGGATAAGGGCTTACACAACGTTATAGTTGCGGGACTTAGCTACGGCCAAGGATCCTCTCGTGAGCATGCCGCCCTATGCCCGATGTACCTCGGGGTGAGGGCCGTCGTCGCAAGGTCGATCGAGAGGATACATGCCGCGAACCTGATCAACTTCGGCATAATTCCATTTGCCCTCGCCAGTGATCAGGAATACGATAGCATATCCCAGGGCTTGAATCTGACCATACCCAGGATCCGCCAAGCCCTGGAGAAGGGCGAATCACTGATCCCGGCCTTCTTCGACGGGAGCAAGATCGATCTTCGCCTCGAGCTCAGTGGACGGCAGAGGGCGATCTTGCTCGCAGGAGGACTCCTTCCGTATACCGTGGAGAAGAGATAGAAGAGAAAAATAGACAAATCAGGGCCCTCGATGGAAGGCCCTGATCCCTGCCCCCCCCACAAATCATGCCTTCTGATTCAGATCCCGAACCTCATCATTATGCCCTGAGAGATGATCGAACCCTGCGAGCTTGAGGGCGTCGAGTATGCATCCACGCTGGCAAAGAGCGTAGACGTGGGACTTGGAGAATAGCCGGAGGGGTTCTCCTGACCGAAGTTGAACGTGGTCTCGCGCTCGAGCAGCATGCTGTTCCAGAGCGCTCTATCTATGCCCTCTGCCCCAGAGCCGCCAGACGCAAACGTTGTCCTTGTGACGTTACGGGAGAGGTCGAATTGGAAAGGAAACTCATTCATCCACATCTCCATCGTTGCGGTGGGGTCAACTGTGGCGTTTGGGACGATCGACTGGCCCTGATACTTCGACCAATAGTTCTGAACCAGCGAATCGAAGCTACCAGAATCAGGACCGTTTAAGAATCGACCCTGACTGACGCTGTAAGTGGAACCTCCGAGAGCCTCGGCTGCAGCCGAACCAATCAGAAGGCTGATGGTTAAGATCAAAGCAATCCATTTCATCTTGATGTACCCCCCTTCGGAATCGGAAGGGACTTAATAGCAGCCAATCCGTCCCAACCTATTTATGCCTTATCAATGGATCAAGAGCCCATGCCGGATTGCTTTGAGATCCTCCACAAGGACCTGGCCGGGCGCATAGGCCGGCTAAGAACCCCACATGGAATGGTGGAGACCCCGCTCTTCATGCCGGTCGTCAACCCGCATCTGCTGATCTTAAAGCCATCGGAGATTGCGAGGATCGGGGCGGATATGCTTATCACAAACAGCTACATCATAGGCCAGGACCCGGAGCTAAGGGAGAAGGCCCTCGCCGATGGCGTACACAGCCTTTTAGGATTCGACGGCCCTGTTATGACCGACTCCGGCGCATTTCAGCTATCCGTATATGGAGAGATCGATGTCGAGCCTTTGGAGATCCTCGAGTTCCAGATGGCGATAGGTTCAGACGTAAGCGTCCCCCTAGATATCCCAACGCCGCCGGATGTCCCAAGGGATAGGGTACTCTCGGAGCTTTCTTCGACGGAGAAGAGGCTGCTTGAAGCTGCCTCGGTCGAGAGGAATGGGCTTCTCGCAGGACCGATCCAGGGCTCTACCCAACTGGATCTCAGGGAGGCCGCCGCAAGAAGGGCGGGCGAGATGAACTTCGATATCTACCCGATCGGCGCCGTCGTTCCATTGATGGAGTCCTACCGATTCAAGGACCTCGTCCAAGTTGTGGCCTCCTCGAAGGTGGGGCTCGGGCCAGGGGCTCCAGTTCACCTCTTCGGAGCCGGCCATCCCATGGTATTCGCGCTAGGAGCAGCGCTTGGCTGCGACCTATTCGACTCGGCGGCCTATGCCCTTTATGCGCGGGATGGGCGCTACCTCACCCCAACGGGAACCTGGAAGGTGGAGGATTTGTTGTACCTGCCCTGCTGCTGCCCTGTTTGTGTTGATCATGACGTCAAGGATCTCCAGGATGGAGAACGCGGCCAAAAGCTCCTCGCCATGCACAACCTCCATGTCTCCTTCCAGGAGATGCGACTCGTCAAGCAGATGATATGGGAGGGATCGCTTTGGGATCTGCTCGAAGCCCGCTCTCGCGCCCATCCGCGCCTCCTCGATGGCCTCAAGGCCCTCTCAAGAGAGGCGAGATGGCTTGAGGGGCTCGATAGGTCCTCCAAGTCCACATTCTTCTATTTGGGGCCGGAGTCTGCGACGAGGCCCGAAGTAATTCGGCACCAGGATCGAATGAAACGACTTAAGGTGGAAGGAGAGATCCTGGTTTCAGACGACCCACGGGCAAGCGCAGAGGGTTACGACTCGCTCTGGGGCTTCAAGGTGCCGTTTGGCCCATACCCCATTGAGCTTTCTGAGACCCAGCCGCTCAACGCCGAGGTGCCACAGATGTCCGATTGCGAGGGAATCGATATGGCGGCCCTCTTTGCAAAGAGGCTTATTGCGGCAAACCCCGATGCTAGGTTCCATTTCCGCCTTAGATCCGTTCCCGATATCGAGGAGAGGCTCCGGAGGGTTGAATGACACGATACTTCGAGGTCCTTCGTCGCGATGGGCCGGGGCGGCTGGGGCGCCTTCGGGCTCTTGGCGAGATCAGCACGCCGACCATATTAGGCAAGGGGGAGTACCTCCAAAATAAGAGCGCCTTCGATGGGGCCGAGGGCGACGATGCTGAAGGGATTCGAGTCCTGCCTTATGTGCCCTCATCCAAGATCCTTCAACCCTCAATGAAGATCTCGATTCCCGGAGTGGAGGCCGGGCCCTCGGCCTTTGTCACATCTCCGTATCAGAGGCCGGCCGTTTCCGCCGACATATACATACTCGAGGGAGCTGGCACGATCCAGAGAGGGCGCGACCTGGTCAGGGCGATTCTAGCCATCCGAGAGATGATCGCCCCGGACTCTGCGCTCTATGCTCCCGCCCTTGCGACACCTGCAAATCTCGCCCTCCTAGTCTATCTGGGAGTCGACCTCGTAGACTCCATCAAGATGGAGATCGACGGCTACTACGGAAGGTACCATTCGCGAGATGGCATCCACACTATTGCTGAGATGGCCGAGCTTCCCTGTCGCTGCCCAAGTTGCCAGATCCTCCAAGAGGGAGGGGAGGAAGAGGCAGGACCCCTCATCGCAAGACACAACCGCATGAAGCTTGCCGAGGAGATCGCACGAGTGAGGGAGATGATCCGCGAGGAGATGCTGCGCGAGTATATCGAAAGACAGGTGAGGGTGAGCCCAGAATATACAGCGGCGCTTCGGATCCTTGACCAGGAGCACCGCTACCTTGAGAGGAGGACTCCAACGCTTCGGCGAAGCATCCTTTATGCAAACACCGCCGAGTCGCTCTCGCGGGTGGAAGTGACGAGGTTTGCAGAGCGCGTGATAGAGAGATTCCGCCCTACCGCAAGCGACGTCCTCCTCCTTTTGCCCTGCTCTGCCAGAAAGCCCTACTCTCGCTCTCGCTCACACAGGCACTTTGCCGAGGCCTTGGGGCCGAGGAGGAGGCATATGCACGAGCTGATTCTCACATCCCCGCTTGCGCTTGTCCCAAGGGAGCTCGAGGAGGTCTATCCAGCCGCAAGCTACGACGTCCCCGTAACCGGCCATTGGGATAGGGAGGAGCGCGCCTGGCTGCTCGGCTGCCTGGACAGGTATCTCGATAAGAACAGGTATTCGAGGATCGTCGCGCACCTGGATGGAGAGCTCGCAAAGATCGTGGAAGAGCACGGGATCGACGCCGTCTTCACAGGCGGAGGCAAGGACGCAGACGGCCTCGCGCGCCTTTCAAATGCGGCAGAGGAGGCCACGCGCGACGCAAGGAGGACTCCGAATCCACGCCTTGAAAGCTTCAGGGGAAGGGCCGATTTCTTCTTCGGCGCGGGAGCAGGAGACCTCCTCCTCTGCGAAGCCGCCCGCGTGAAGGGGCACGAGGTCCAGAGCCAAGACGGCAAAGCAATCGTTGCGGAGACCGCGAACGGGACGCTTGCGCTGAGCATCGAGGGGGCAAGAATGCTTCTTCCTTTAGGCTGCTATCAGGTGACCATAGGAGATTTCCTCCCGCGCGGAAGCATCCTCGCCCCCGGAGTCCTTTCGGCGGACGAGATGATCAGGCCAGGAGACGAGGTGATCGTGAGGGGAGAGAGGGCGCTTGGCGTTGGAAGGGCCAAGATGTCGGGCTGGGAGATGGCAGAATCTCGTCGGGGAGTGGCTGTGGAGCTCCGAAGGGTAGAGGCCATCTGAGCGGCGCTGATCGATCCTATTAGGGAGTTCGCGTATAGAGATAGGGAGCTAGTAGGTTGAGATGCCAGGAGGAGTGGGGGATCGATCCTCGATGACGCTTCGCGAGACGGTTCACTTCTACATGACCGACTATCGCACCCTTCTTGGGAGGGGGATCGATCTCTTCATAATATCCCTAAACCTGCTTGTGGTTGCGATCTTCGTTGCAGACACCTATCAACTATCCCCCGAGATTAAAGAGATCCTCTGGAAGGTGGAGGTTGGGGCAATCGGCCTATTCATAATCGAGTTCCTTGTAAGGCTCTATGGTGCCCCCAACCGAAGGAAGCATCTTGCAAACGTCTACAGCGTAATCGACCTGATAGCGATATTTCCAACGCTTGCGGAGATCGTCCTCCCCCACTTCGGAAAGCTCGTCTCCCTGGGATTCCTGAAGACCGTGAGGGCCTTAGCTGTCCTCAGGATATTTCGGTTCATGCGGTTTTTCGCGGAGGACCACCTCTTCTTCGGCCATATCGCTTCCGACGTGCTGAGAGTTGCAAGGCTCATCATAACTTGACATTGTCACATCCTTTACTTTGTCAGATAAGGTGATCATGATTCGATAGGGGTCGTCCCGAATATAAGAAAATATAAA
>JAFGMR010000070.1 GCA_016927425.1 Methanotrichaceae archaeon
ACATCTGAGTCTGGTCCCAATAAGTCTCAGTGGTCGTTTGGATCTCGGATTCGATATAGCTCTTCTCGCATTGCTCCCAGGTCTGAGCAAGGCCACTCACCGCCAAGAGGAGGCCGCTCATCAAGATCAGGGCGGCCATCCGCCCCCATTTCACCTTAATTCCCATATTCATCACCTCTAAAAGACGCTCCTCTAGCAAGCCTCATATGATCTGCCCGATCTTGAATATGACTATGCCCATGAAGGCCACGCAGAGGGGCATTATTGCCATATTCAGGGCAAGCGACAGGCGGCCGTTCCAGAGCTTGGAGGCCGAGAGAATCTCAGAGGCACTCAACAGTATAATGAGAGATATTACAGCGAGCACGCTCAACTCCGATACCCCAACCGTCGCGAGCATGCCCACCGTCGAAGTGGTGCTCATGGCGGAAGTAGTACTCATGGTAGAGGTGGTGCTCATGGTCGACGTAGTGCTCATCGCCGAAGTAGCGGCAACTGTGCTCACGATAGATGATAACATAATCCCGTCCTGGGCCTTCTACAATCCCAATCACTCCTTTGGAACAAGATCGCATAAATAGGTTTCGGTTATCCAATAAATTGGGATAGTTGGCTCAAGTGCATCAACCGCTCCAATGCATCAACTCGCACAAGCCCTAAGCCGCGAAGGTATCTCCGTGCTGGCGAGGTATGCATTACTAGATATGAGACCCCCCCAGCATATTTAGCCTATCTCATCAGAAACTTTTAATAAGTTGCCTGTGCTAACCTAATTTAGAGTCTATATATCATGGACCATGGAGGGCAGAGAATCATGAACCTTATGAAGAGCATATTATTGCTCTCAATCCTTTGTTTGTTGCCCCAATCAAGCTGGGCATTCTCCTTTGGCGCAAGCACTGGTGGAGCATCCACCTTTGGAGCATGCCAGCTAGATACATCGGCGGGCGCGGATCTCCAGCTTACGCTTGGAGAAGAGAAGATCTCGGGAAGCTTCGCGATAGAGGCCCCCGAAGGGGATAACTCACTTGAACTGACCACGCAAAGTGGCGCAGCCACTGTCACCTCCGGCATCGATGCAAACGGTGCCCTCAGCACGGCAGGGCAGACCCATGCAGGAAGCGGCATTGCCTATGTCGCGCAGTCGGCTAACGCAGTTGGCGCAGCGAGGATGCAACAGTCAGCATCCGATTATGCCAAGTGGGCTACCCAGCGCGCTCAGCTGGAAGAGGGCGCGTTGTCCGTATCCCAACAGGCGATAGCTCGCGATGGCGACGTTCGCTCAGCCCAGGTTGCAGCGATGGCCGGATTCAATGGCGGCCTTGCGACCGATACTAGCGGCCTAACCAGGGGGACGGTCGGCATGAACGGCGCAGGAGCCTTTGCCGGCTACACCGCAACAGACGGGGGTGAGGTCGCAGGCGCGATAGAAGCCCAGAGCTCAACGCTTGCGGCATTTGCCGCGGGAAAGGCTGGCTCCGACTACTCCTATGTCGGTGCAGAGCAGCTCTCCGCCACCTTCAACGCGGGCGGCGACGGCGCGGAGACTGCCTTTGACGCCAAGGGCGGCGAGACCACTTACGCAGGAGAAGTGACGGACGAGATCTCCCAGATGGTGCCAACGCCAGGCACCTGGGTCAACTGGGGCGGTGATTGGGGAATCGCCAGCCGGGCAGAGGCGATCCAGGACGACCTCGGCAATCTCCACGTCTTCGCAGTGGATGGGGATACCAACATCCTTCGAAACACCGGAGGGGACTGGTATCAAATCGGGACCGATGTAGTCTCCAATCCCAACGTGGTTGAAGACGGATTTGGGCGGATTCACGTCCAGGTGGTCACAAATCATTATTGGGGCGTAGATATCGGCGCCATGTATGACTACATCTTCAACCCATTCAACGTCGCAAACTCCCACTGGGTAGGGCTTCCTGGGGCCTGGACGTCGGATCCTGATGCAGTGTTGCAGTATTATCCAGATGCTCTTTGCGGAGACCTGGCTATCGTGGGGCTTGGATATGACAACAACCTGTGGCTGATCAACCTCGCCGTCGTCTCAGAGACTTCGACGCTTTCCTCCCTCGGCGGAGGGGGCAACCTCAAGGGCAACCCCCACATCGTCAGGGATCCGGTCAACCCTGAGCTTCTTCGCACATTCGTTCGAACCACTGGAACCGGCATCGAGAACCACATCTGGCAGAACATGGCCGTCTGGGATGACGGATCCTCCACGTGGGTGAACGGCTGGGATCACATGAACGGCATCTGCGTAAGCGATGTAGAGGCTGTCGTCGAGGGCGATAACGTCAGGCTCCTCGTCAATGCCGCAGAGGGCCTCTACATGAAGACGATCGACAACACAGGCGCTCCGGGACCCTGGGAGGCCTTGACCACTGGAATAGGCGGCTCTGGAAAGCTCAAGACGCCGACCGCATCAGGCATGGGCGTTGCCTTCACGGGCACTCCTGACGCCACGGTGGATCAGGACGGATTGCTCCACATCTTCGCCGTGAGAATGGATGCAACCCTCAGGGACTGCGTATACAATCCGGCAACTGGCACACACCAGTGGTACGCAACAAACGGCGGAATGATAGAGTCCGACCCATCCGTCATCACGATGGACGACGGGCGAATCTTCGCTGCCGTCAAGGCGATAGGCGACCTCTGGGTGAACTGGTTTGGAGCGGTCCCCGTTTAAGGCCGCCTCCACCCCCCCCCTTCTTTTTTTATAAGATTGTCATCCCATTTCACCGCTGCCTTTAATTCCGGCAAAACCTTCTACGCGGCCATGAGCAAGATAGGCAAGAACATCCGCCTGGAACGCATACTGGACCGCGAGACCAAGAGGACGGTGATCGTCCCCATGGACCACGGCCTGACAGTCGGCCCAATCCCCGGCCTGATCGACCTTCCCGAAGCAGTGGACAAGGTGGCCGAAGGCGGCGCAAACGCCGTCCTTGGGCATATGGGCCTTCCGCTCCACGGCCACAGGGGCTACGGCAGGGACGTCGGACTGATCATACACCTCTCGGCATCGACGACGCTTGGGCCTGACCCCAACCACAAGGTGCTCGTAACCGAAGTCGAGGATGCGATTCGTATTGGCGCAGACGCCGTGAGCATCCATGTGAACGTCGGGGCGGACGACGAGGCCGAGATGCTCGTCGACCTCGGCCGCGTGGCCAGGATCTGCGACCTCTGGGGGATGCCTCTTATCGCCATGATGTATCCCCGCGGGCCCAAGGTCGTGGAGGAGCATGGGGTTGAGTACGTCAAGCATGCAGCACGCATCGGGGCCGAGATGGGAGTGGACATAGTCAAGACCAACTACACAGGGTCTCCCGATACATTCAAGGAGGTAGTCGAAGGCTGCGCCGTTCCAATCGTCATTGCAGGAGGGCCCAAGATGGATACCGAGGCCGATCTCCTTAGAATGGTCTACGACGCCGTTGGATGCGGTGCAGCGGGCGTTGCCATCGGCAGGAACATCTTCCAGGCCGCAGATCCATCGCTTTTGGTGAGGAAACTCTGCCAAGTGGTACATCACGGCCTCACCCCTGAAGAGGCAGGCAAGCTTGCGAGATAGGCCACAGGGAATGGTTGATATAGCGTGAGCTGACCTCTCACGCCAGGGCAAAGCATGCCCTCAAAATCATCAAGGTAGAATTATCATGGCTTTCTGGCAACACAACTTGGAAACGATGGATCGAGGGGAGCTCGAAAGGCTCCAGCAAAAGCGGCTCAAGGATACGGTCGACCGGGCTTATCGCAATGTCCCCTTCTACCACAGGATCATGGTGGAGAAGGGTATAACACCTGGCGATATATCCTCCCTCGACGACTTGGGAAGGCTGCCTCTTACCAGGAAAGCCAACCTCAGGGAGAACTACCCATTCGGCCTATTCGCCGTGCCCTTGGAGGATGTGGTCCGTGTGCACGCATCCTCGGGAACGACTGGTAAGCCCACGGTCGTCGGGTATACCGCCGGCGATATCGCTACATGGGCAGATATGATGGCAAGGGACTTCGTAATGGTGGGCGTCGAGAGGGGCGATATCTTCCAGAACGCCGTCAACTACGGATTCTTCACCGGCGGCCTCGGCGTCCACTACGGCATAGAAAGAATGGGAGCGATGGCCGTGCCTTCGGCGACAGGCAACACCGAGCGCCAGCTTGAGATCATGATGGACTTCAATGTTACCGTGCTACACTGCACGCCATCTTATGCGCTCTACCTCGCTGAGACTGCCAAGGAGAAGGGCATAATCGAGGAGCTCAAGCTGCGCATTGGCTGCTTCGGGGCGGAGCCCTGGTCGGAGGAGGCCCGCCAGGAGCTGGAAGCGGCATTGGGGATCAAGGCCTACGACTCCTATGGCCTCTCTGAGATGTTCGGCCCAGGCGTTGCATTCGAGTGTCAGGAGCAAGACGGCCTCCACATTTGGGAGGACCACTTCATCGTCGAGATCCTGGATTCCGATGGAGAGTCCTGCGCCCCAGGCGAGCCCGGCGAGCTCGTGCTCACATCGCTCTCCAAGCAGGCAATGCCGCTTATCCGCTACCATACGGGCGACGTAACCTACATCATGGAGGACGATTGCAACTGCGGCCGGACGAGCCATAGGTTGCATAGATTCCTCGGCAGGGCCGATGATATGCTCGTCGTGCGCGGAATCAACGTCTTTCCAAGCCAGATCGAGGACGTGCTCCTAAAAATCCCCGAGATCGGCGACTATTTCCAGGTCGTCCTCGACCGCAAGCGCCACGGCCTCGACGAGATCTCGATCAAGGTGGAGGTGAAGGACGAGGCGTTCACAGGGAAGCTGGAGGACCTATCCCTCATGCAGAGGATGGTCGAGGCGCGGCTGAAGGCCGTCTTAAACGTGCGAAGCAAGATCGAACTCGTTGAGAAAGGAACCATCCCAAGGACTGCGGGCAAGTCGCAGAAGATCGTGGACTTGAGACAGATCTGACTGTTCCGATAACTGAAATTATTCGACGGGGATTAGCTCTGAGATCCTCCTAATCCCCATGCTCTATCGAGCATTGCGGCACCACCCCGCCCCCCAGCTGGGTCGTGGTATGATCAATCCCCATGTGACGAATTCCCCGACCAAAGTCGGTGGCATCCGATAGAAGGGCGAGGCTTCCAATCCAGAGCCCACCTATGACATCCATCGCAAGTATTGACAAGGTAGAGGAAAAGGGCGATCGAGAGCCGTCTTCCGGCCTTCGCTTGCAGGCAAGCCGCCCGGCCATTACCATCCTCCATCGAAGAGCATCCCGTTCTCCAGATCATTTATGCTTTCGACGGGGGAAACTTCATTACCCAGGCTAATTCTATAGCGGCATCTATTCAAAGGATTGATGGATGATGAGCGATGCAATACTGCACCCCCCTCATTTGGAGGATGGGCCAGAGAGGGATAGGAACGGATCCGCTACCCTTTCGAGCCTCTCCGCTACCCTTGGAAAGGTAGCGCTATCAGCCTTCATACTGATCTCGACGTATGAGGTGACAAAGCAGCTCATCTTTCAAGGGATATCCATCTGGACCTCACATATAATTACGATCATCTTCGTAACCCTTCTCTCTCCGCTCGTAGCCTACTTCGGCTTGAGGGAGTACCACCGGCTCTGCCGCACCTCTCAGGCCGAGATTGGAATGCGCATGAGGACGGAGAGGGATCTCGATGAGGTAAGGCAGGAGCTCTTCACAATCGTCAATAGCCTGAACGAGGCTGTGCTCATCCACGATGCCTCAGGAAAGATTCTGGACGTCAACGAGAAGATGTTGGAGCTCTTCCGCCTGGACGAATCTGACCTCCCCACCATCTCCATCACGAAGGACCTCTCGAGCCCGAAGAACCCATTGGATGAGCTTGCCTCCCGTTGGCAGAAGGTCATGAGAGGCGAACCCCAGCTATTCAACTGGCACTGCAGGAGGCCTGTAGACGATAGCCACTTCGAAGGAGAGGTATTTCTCCGCAAGGTGTCGATGAGGGGCCAGGATCGGATACTTGCAACTGTCAGGGACATAACGGAGAAGAAAGAGGCTCAGGAGGCCATCCGCGCGGAGAGGGCCAATCTGAAGGTCATACTCGACTCCATGAAAGACGGCGTCTACATGGTGGACAGGGAGCACAGGATCCAATACATCAATCCCACCATCCAAAAGGAGTTTGGACCCGTCGATGGGCGAAGATGCTATCAGTACTTCCATCATCGATCAGATCCCTGCCCATGGTGCAATAACGAAGAGGTCTTCGCCGGAAAGACAGCAACCTGGGAGTGGACCTCTCCCCTAAACGGCCGAAGCTTCGACCTCTTCGACACAGCTGTAAGGAACGCCGACGGGAGCATATCCAAGCTCGAGATATTTCACGATATCACAGAGATCGTACAGGCAAGGGAGGCCCTCACCCAGAGGGAGTCACAGTATCGGGCAATCGTCGAGGATATGCCCCACCTGGTCTGCCGTTTCCTTCCCGATGGCACTCTTACTTTCGTCAACCAGAACTACTGCCGCTACTTCAGCAGGACCGCGGAAGAGCTTCTGGGAAAGTCATTCCTCGACCTCATCCCCGAGGAGGATAGGAAGGGGGCGATGGCACAATTCCTATCATTGAGCTGGGATACGCCGATGATCTCCTATGAGCATCCCGTTCTCGCGCCGGACGGCGCCACGCGCTGGCAACGCTGGACCGATCGCGTCCTCTTCGATGACGATGGTGTGATTGTCGAGTACCAGTCGATAGGAGAGGATATCACCGATAGGAAGCTGGCCCAGGAGAAGCTGCGCGAGGTTCAGCGAAGGCAGATGGCCCTATTGAGTAACATCCCCGACATGGCATGGCTGAAGGACGACCAGTGCCGATTCATCGCCGTAAACGAGCCCTTCGCTCGAGCCGCAGGGCAAAGCCCGGAGGAGTTCGTGGGAAAGACCGACCTCGATATATGGCCAAGCGAGCTTGCCGAGGGATACCTCAAGGATGATCGAGAGGTTATGGCCGCACGAGCGCAGAAACGCGTGGTGGAACCCTTCAAGGAGTCGAGCGGCAAGGAGATCTGGATAGAGACCATAAAGACGCCAGTAGCCGACGAGGACGGAAGGGTGGTAGGATCGGTAGGCATCGCAAGGGACGTCACCGAGAGGATGCAAGCAGAGCAGGCTCTTCGCGAGGAGCTCTCTCGAAGAAGGGAGCTCGAAGCGATCATCGCAAGAAGCCCGATAGTCGTCTTCCTCTGGCGCGCGGTGGAGGGATGGCCCGTTGAGCTCGTATCGGACAATCCCAGCATCTTCGGCTACTCTCCCCAGGAATTCACCGATGGGCAGATCATCTACGCGAATATCATCCATGCAGACGACCTTCCCAAAATATCCGAGGAGGTCGATCGACACTCGATCGATGGGGCAGAGGAGTTCGTCCAGGAGTACCGCGTGATCACCAAGTCGGGAGAGATCCGCTGGGTCCATGACAACACGACCATCCGGCGAGATGCATCCGGAAATATCACCCACTTTCAGGGCATCATACTGGATATAACGGAGAGAAAAAAGGCCGAGGAGCTCCTTTTGAGATGGTCCTACATATTCGAGAATGCCGACTGGGGGGTTGCGGTTGTGCGCGCAGACGAAGAGAGATTCGAGATGATGAACCCGGCTTACGCCCGCATGCACGGCTACGCGATCAGAGAGCTGATGGAGATGAGGATCTCTGAGGTCTTCGCCTCCAGGGAGATAGAGACCCTTCGCTCGCATATCAAGACCGCCCATCGAAAGGGGCACCATATCTTCGAGGCAGATCACATTAGAAAGGATGGCTCAATCTTTCCCGCCCTGAACGACGCAAGCATACTCCGGGACGAGAAGGGAGAGGCGATAGCCCTCGTAGTCTACATCCAGGATATAACGGAGAGAAAGCAGGCCGAGAGGGAGCTTCGGGAGAGAGATGAGCGGTTGCGCACCATATTCAAGGCGGCGGAGAACGTCTCCTTCATCATCACCGACGCATTGGATCCAGAGCCTGCGGTGATGGAGTTCAGCCCGGGAGCGGAGAAGATATTCGGCTACTCCAGGGAGGAGATATTGGGAAGGCCTGTCTCTGTCCTACACCTTCCCCAGGAAGCAGAGGCGTTCCTCGAGATCCACCGGAGGATGCGAGAGGAGAGAAAGGGATTCTCCTGCACAACTACCCTCGTTCGAAAGGGTGGCGAGAGATTTCCTGCCCTCTTCACGACCTATCCGCTATTCGACGATGAGGGCCGAATGTATGCGGCGCTTGGCGTAAGCATAGATATCACCGATCGAATTAAGATCGAGGAGGAGCTCCTGGTGGCGAAGGAGGCGGCTGAGGATGCGAGCAGGGCGAAGTCCGACTTCCTTGCCAACATGAGCCACGAGCTTCGAACCCCACTCAATGCAGTAATTGGAATGGCAGGCCTCCTCATAGAGACCGCCCTCTCCGCGGAGCAGATGGAGTACGTCGAGACCATATCAAAGAGCGGCGATGCCCTCCTCTCGGTCATCAGCGATATACTCGACTTCTCAAAGATCGAGGAAGGAAAGCTCGAGCTCGAGATGCGGACCATATCGCTTCGGGAGACTATCGAGGAGTCCCTCGACCAGGTGGCGGTCAGGGCATCTGAGAAGGGGCTGGAGCTCGCCTACGAGATGGGTGACGCTCCCCGGACGATCCTTGGAGACAGGGCTCGTCTGCGGCAGATCCTCGTAAACCTCCTCGCAAACGCCGTCAAGTTCACGGATTCGGGGGAGGTCGTTGTGATGGCAGGGCGAAAGAATGGCGGCCTCATCCATATCTCGGTCCGGGATACTGGAATAGGGATTCCAAAGGAGCGCATGGACAGGCTGTTTCAGTCCTTCAGCCAGGTAGATGCATCGATGACGCGCAGGTATGGGGGAACGGGCCTCGGCCTGGCCATAAGCAAGAGGCTAGTCGAGATGATGGGGGGGAACATCTGGGCTGAGAGCACACCCGGTAAAGGAAGCGTCTTTCACTTCACAATAGCAGCAGAGGAGGTGAAGGGAAGAGAGGTCCAAATCCCGCCGAATTATCTCCGGGGAATGAGGTCTCTAGTCGTTGATGACAACCGATCCAATAGGCAGATACTCGAAAAGCAGCTCCGGTCATGGGGCATGGTCCCCGTCCTCGCCTCATCGGGAGAGGAGGCCCTAGGCCTCATCAGGCAGGGGGAGGAGTTCGACCTTGCCATCCTCGACCAGATGATGCCCGGGATGGACGGGACCCATCTCGCAGAGGAGATCGCACGCATGGGAAGGAAGGCTGGCCCGATCATCATGCTCACTTCGCTCGGGCACAAGGTGGCCTCTCCAGCGGTCTCCGCCATCCTAACGAAGCCGGTCAAGCCTCGCGAGCTCCAGGAGGCGCTTGCAGGCCTCCTTGGCGAGGAGTTGACGGTGATTGCGCCTGCAAAGCCCAAGATCGATCCCCACCTGTCAGAGCGCTTTCCGCTGCAGATACTGCTTGCCGAGGACAATCCCGTCAACCAGAAGGTGGTAATCCGAATGCTGAAAAGGATGGGCTACAAGCCGGATGCCGTTTCAAACGGCCTTAAGGCGATCCAGGCCCTCAAGGAGAGGAGCTACGATCTGATCCTCATGGACATACAGATGCCGGAGATGGATGGGATGGAGGCTACGCGATTGATCAGGGAGCGCCATCCCGGAGGCCAGAACCCCCAAATCATAGCAATGACCGCTTACGCCCTTGAGGGCGACAAGGAGAGATGCTTGGAGGGCGGGATGGACGATTATGTGAGCAAGCCTGTTCGAATAGAGGAGCTCGTCTCCGCACTTGTGCGAGCTTTTAATGCAAGGGGCAGAAAGCCTTCCGGCCTCAAGCCCTCCTCCTGATCCCCGCAAGGGCTGCCGCGAGCATTATCGGACCAGTGAAATCGCTTCGGGACCGGCTGGAGTCGACGAAGATCTCATCGATCAATGCAGGCGCCCCAAACGACTCGCCCTCCCCTAGGAAGAGAAGCGTTCGAAATATCAGGTTGCCCGAGATCCCGTCCGGAGCAAGGATCAAGTCGTCTCCCCGGCACTCCTCGATGAGGATCCCCCTGTGGACGGCATTCATCCCTCTCTCCCTTGCAAGGGCTGCAATCAGCTCTCCCTGCTCGAGGCTCTTGTCCACGCGGGGGCTCCTTCCCTTGTCCTCAAGGCGGCCGCCGGAAAGGATGGAAATTGCGGGCTCCGCGCCGAGGCTACGGAGCAGCTCCGAGCCGCCGGAGGCTAGCTCCAAGAGGTCTGCGACGGAGTCCCCCTCAGCGATCCCAACCGGCCCGAATAGGAAGTGCCAGCCAGAAGCGCCCATGAAGGCCATCCGTTTGACTTTCCTCCCCATCCTTCGTTCGAGGGCGTTCATTGCCCGCGCTGCCGAGATGTTTCCCCTCACTGCTCCGTCGATCTCGCCTCTGGCGAGCAGGTCCACGAGATCCTCAGCAGGCTCCTCGCTCTCGATGAATTCCAGGCCTTGCAACGAATCAACCTTGGAAGGGCCTACGAGGACGAGGCGAGCATACTCCTGCGATCTCCTCAACCCGTCCAATGTGGATCTATCCAGCTTGCGAATGCCAATTCCGATCCTCGGCCTCTCCCTTCGAGCGATCTTCCTGAGGATCTCTGCAAACCCCTCTCTCATGATCCGGCTATCCCCGTGATGCAGTCCCTGGAGAAGTCGAAGAGCACTGCCTCATCCTCTTCGGATCTAAGGGTCAGTCGTCTCGTCTCCACAACTACGCCAATGCGGGAGGCAGAAAGGCCGCGCCCCTTGAAGATCTCGATTACACGATGCACCGACTCCTCAGGCGTCGTCACGACGAATCCCATTCCGGGGTACATCTTCAGCCAGGATGCCATGGCCATGCCGTCCGGCTTGGGAATGGCGTCCATATCGACAACTGCCCCAACGCCGCTCGTCTCGAGGAGCATCGCGAGCGTGCCGAGCATACCCGGATTGCTGATATCCTTTCCCGCCCGAACAAGGCCCGCCTCTGCAAGCTCCTGCATCGATCCTAGCTGACGCAAAAGGGATCTGCCATCCTTTTGGCTTGTGGAGTCGAAGTTGATCTCGAACTTGCTATGGGCCTCTCCGTCGAGGTCAACGGCTACAACCACGGCCTCTCCCGGTCGAGCGGTGCTGCTGAGGATCAAGGCGTCCTTCCTCGCCTTTCCGAGGATAGCAACATCGAGAGAGCTGTATGGGGTATCCGGATGGAGATGGCCCCCGATTATGGGGACGTTGAACTTCTCAATGCCCTTTTTCAGGCCTCGAAGCACCGCCTCCCCGATCTCTGAGGAGCCAAGAGAGAGGACGTCGACCATTGCAAGGGGCATGCCGCCCATGGCAGCGATGTCGTGCACGTTCACTAGCACGGCGCAGTAACCTGCCCACTCGGGATCGGCCTCCATCAGCTTCGACCATATGCCATCGGCTGCAAGGAGCAACACCTCCTCGCCGTCATCAATCGCAGCTGCATCCTCACCAAAGGAGGCGATTACCTTATCCGAGTTGATGGGGAAGTGATGGATCAATTCGCCGATGCTCTTTTTCCGGGTTATCCCCACGAACCCGCGAAGCTCAGCAGCCAGAGAGTCAAGGTTCATCCATCTCAATGAGGGGATATGGTCAAAAATAGATGACGGTGAACCTTCAAATATCCGGGCGTTCCAATGGAAGCATTGCTTTAGATTGTTATGACGGACTTTGCCGATATCGATGTATTCATACTGTATAAATAATATATTTAAACTTAATAAAGTTTTGAATGCCAAACCAGATGCTATGACCATGTTAGTTCATGGGAAACAAGGGGGTCAAATAGTAAATAACTTTAGGACGATCTATGTGCCAGACTGCACCCGACCTTCCTACCTCGGTAGAAGGGGCATATTAACCCTTGCGCTCCGATCGAGAGGGCCTGAGATGATGGGCCGGACCAAGGCTTTGAACCTGAATCCCATTCAGCACCTAACGTCAGAGGCTTGCACCCAAAGTAGGGCCGAAGAAGCCCATTGGGTGCAAAGCCCCCAGGACCGAGAAGGTTTTATCCAGGACCGATCACCGCTATCCATTGGAATGGTGGGTGTTGCTATTATGTTAGTGGGTGAACTTCGAGCAGGCAGGCATTTCATGGCCCGGCTCGAGCATGGTCGAGATATTCTGGAGCAGATGAAGGGGGTTGCAGAGGGGGCCGGGGTGCAGATGGCATATATAGGCGCCATAGGAGCTCTGCAGGATGCAAGACTCGCCTTCTACGACCAGTCGACCCATCGATACGAGGCCTTTTCGGTCGACCAGCCGGCGGAGATCGCCTCGTGTATCGGCAACCTGACGAATAAAGACGGGCAGCCATTCGTCCACGCACATGCAGTGCTCGCCCTCTCAGACGGGCGGGCAATTGGAGGCCACCTCGTCGGTGGATCCGTCTTTGCAGCCGAACTCTACATCCAGGAGCTGATCGGCGCAGAGCTGGAGCGGAACCTCGATAAAACGACCGGCCTTTACCTGTGGTGAGGTTTTGGAGGAGTACTTCCTATCTTTGCAGTCGGGCCTCGGCATTGCTATGGACCTCGCCCGAAAGGCTCGCGAACGTGGATTCGATCCTAGCCTCGATGTGGAGATACCGCTTGCAATCGACCTTGCGGAGAGGGTTGAGAAGCTTGTTGGAATCGATGGCGTTGCGTTGCGCATCCGCAAGTACGAGTCGGATGGATTGAGCCGTGAGGAGGCAGCTCTCGCAATCGGTGTTGACTTTGCTGAGGGGAGGGTGGGCAGCTTCACAAGTAAGATCGAGTCGGTCGAGAAGGCGATTCGCACATCAGTTGCCCTCCTCACGGAAGGGGTCGTCGCTGCACCAATAGAGGGCATCGCCCGCGTCGGCCTTGGAAACAACGACGACGGGACCGAGTATCTGAAGATATACTATGCAGGGCCCATCAGATCCGCAGGTGGTACCGCTCAGGCCCTCTCGGTGCTCGTTGCAGACTATGTGCGCCGGCGCGTCGGGATCGCGGCATATCACCCACGTCCCGAGGAGGTCGAGCGCTACGTAGAGGAGATCGGCCTCTACAAGAGGGTTGCCAATCTGCAGTACACCCCCTCCGATGATGAGGTGCGAACGATTATTCGGAGCTGTCCAATCTGCATCGACGGGGAGCCAACCGAAGAGGAGGAGGTCTCGGGGTATCGCGACCTGCCCCGCATAGAGACCAACCGGGTCAGAGGAGGGATGGCGCTCGTCTCTGCCGAGGGAATCGCCCTGAAGAGGCCGAAGCTGAAGAAGCACGTATCCCGGCTGGGGATAGAGGGGTGGGACTGGCTCGACGCCCTTGCCAGCAGCAAGAAGGAGGGTGGAAGCTCCGGCGAGAAGTTCCTTCGAGACCTGATCGCAGGAAGGCCGGTCTTCTCGCACCCACATCGACCGGGGGGATTTCGCCTGCGCTACGGCCGCTCGCGTAACACCGGCCTTGCCGCAGCAGGGATCAATCCCGCAACCATGATCATCCTCGACGAATTCCTCGCAGCCGGCACCCAAATCAAGGTCGAGCAACCGGGAAAGGCGGCCGCGGTATCTCCAGTGAGCAGCATCGAGGGGCCGACTTTGCGTCTGTTGAACGGCGACCTCGTAAGGATCGAATCTTGCGAGGTCGTAGCCGAATGGATGAAAAGCCCAACAGGCCTTGCCGATCACGTCTCGAAGATCGTGGACGTTGGCGAGATTCTGATCAGCTTCGGCGACTTTCTCGAGAACAACCGCACGCTTGCCCCTTCCTCCTACTGCTACGAGTGGTGGGCCATGGAGCTTGCAAAGGCCGGAGGCGATCCCTCTGGAATGGAGCGCATAACCGGAACCGAGGCAATCGCCCTCTCCAGGAAGTTCGGCGTGCCCCTCCATCCCCAGCATACCTACCTCTGGCACGACCTGGAAAGAGAACAGTTCGACCTCCTCAGAAGGACGGTCTCCGCCGAAGGGGAGATCTTGCCCGGGGATATCCTCTCGCTTCCCCTGGAGGTCAAGGACTCTTTAGAGACGCTTCTCGTGCTCCACAAGGTCAGAGAGGGTCGAATACTCGTGGAAGATCCAGCGCCATTCTTCCTCTGCCTTGGCCTTACCGGAGACTTGGAACAGGCTGGAGATGGCAATCGCGGAGAAGGCACTCCTGGCCTGAGCGGTGAAGGCCCCGTTGGGGCGAATGGGAGCACCTTAGATGTCGTCAACCTCCTTGCCGGGATTCTTGTACGAGCACGCGCACCAACGCGGATCGGCAGCCGGATGGGTCGGCCGGAGAAGTCGGACAAGCGCGAGATGCGCCCCCCACCACACCTCCTCTTTCCAACGGGCGAGGCCGGGGGAAGGAGCCGCTCGATCAAGGAGGCCACGCGACATCAGACCCCAAAGAGCACGGGCGTAATTGCGACGGAGATGGAGAGGAGGGTCTGCCCGGCATGCGGACGTGAGGGTTACCGGTTCATCTGCTCCTGCGGGACTCATACGAGACGAATGCGAAGATGCCCCAAGTGCGGCATCGAGGCCGAGGAGCGCTGTCCCAAGTGCGGCAAGGATACAAGCGCTGCAACGCGGATGGATATAGATGTGAGGGGATGCTATCTGGAGGCCCTCGAAAGGCTGGGCGAGAGGGAGCCGGAGATGATCAGGGGCGTCCTCGGCCTGACCTCCAGAGACAGCACGCCTGAACCCATGGAGAAGGGCATACTCAGGGCCAAGCACGGCGTCTACATATTCAAGGACGGAACCGTGCGATACGATCTGACCGACCTTCCCCTAACCCACTTTCGCCCGCGGGAGATCGGCACATCGATAGAGCGGCTCCATCTCCTCGGCTACGGGGAGGATATGGACGGCCGCCCCCTCATAGATGAGGATCAGGTCCTGGAGCTGAAAGTACAGGACGTGATACTCTGCAGAGATGCCGGGGATTATCTTCTTCGCGTTGCTTGCTTCGTCGACGACCTCCTGGAGAAGTTCTACGGGCTGAACCGCTTTTACAAGGCGAAGAGCCCGGAGGACCTGATGGGAGCCCTGATGGTGGGGCTTGCCCCTCATACATCGGCAGGCGTGCTCTGCCGGCTGATCGGGTATACCTCTGCGAGCGCCGGATACGGCCATCCATTCTTCCACGCGGCAAAGCGCAGGAACTGCGATGGCGACGAGGACTGCGTCATGCTCTTGATAGACGCCCTGCTCAACTTCTCCATGTCATATCTGCCGGAGAGGAGGGGGGGGAAGATGGACGCCCCTCTAGTCCTCACAACCAGGTTGAATCCCGCCGAGGTGGACAAGGAGGCCCACAACCTTGACATCCCCTCGTCCTATCCACTGGAGTTCTATCAGGCAACCCTCGAGGGCAGAAGCCCAAAGGATATCGAGTTAAAGATCGACCTCGTCTCCAGGCGACTGGGGACTGCTGGGCAGTACTGTGGATTTCGATTCACCCACGACACGGAAGACATCGCAGCCGGCCCCAAGAACAGCGCCTACAAGACGCTTAAGACGATGATCGACAAGATGGACGCTCAGCTCGAGCTTGCGCGGATGATCCGAGCGGTGGATGCAACAGACGTTGCCGAGCGGGTGATCAACTCGCACTTCCTCCCCGACCTCATCGGCAACCTGAGGGCTTTTTCCAGGCAGAGCGTCCGTTGCGTCAAGTGTGGTGCGAAGTTCCGCCGCCCGCCGCTCCGGGAGCTATGTCCCAAATGCGGTGGGCGGTTGATCCTCACGGTGCACGAGGGAAGCGTCAGGAAGTACCTGGAAGTCTCCCTTAAGGTCGCCCGAGAGTACGGGGTCTCCCCTTACACACTGCAACGGCTGGAGATGCTCGGCCAGGAGATCGACTCGGTCTTCAATAACGATAAAGCCAGGCAGACGGGGCTTGCCGACTTCATGTGAGGCGCTCGAAACTCTCGCCGCCCGCCACAAGGGACTCCCTAGTCATGGGCAATTGATCCCCTTATGCGCACAATGGCAATGGTATACGGGCCATCATCCCTCCATCGACTCCAAAGGCAGAAGAACCCGGGGATTCGACCCATCTGATCGTCCATCGATCCCATTCGGAGCGATATATTTATTTTTATAGAGCGCTCTAGTAAGGGTGAGATGTTCCTCTATGAGCCGCAAGATATTCACCCTCGCCTTCCTCCTCGTGGCCTGCATCGCCCTGGCCGAAGGCCAGCTCAAAGCCATACCCGCCTCAGACGACCTATATCTGGACCTTGGGACGGGCACGGTATGCAATACAGTTGTGCTGCGCTGCGAACTCGTCAACAAGACCATTACAGCCCTTCCCGTGATGCAGTTCAACCTCTCCGGGGAGAACCTCAGCGAGGATGGAATCGCGATCCTCGCGCTCAAATCGGTCCTCGTCGAGCGACGCGGAGGCGAGCAGACCGGGATGGCGAGTCTCACCTCAACCCACTCTTGGAGCGAGAACGCGACGCCGTCGGAGCTCGAAGAGGTCTTCCATCCCATCATGACGTCTCTTAGGGAGGGATTTGGGAGCATGGAGGATGTGGAGGCCCTCCACCTGGACCGCCGCAACGAGGAGGGGGTGTTTGCCTTCGACGTCACGCGAGCGATCCATAACGCCACCGCGGAGAGGATATCCTTCGTCCTAGTCCCCATCAACGAGGCCGACTATCGGGTGGCTTTCAGATCTCGCGAGACCGGGAGCGGTCCTTCCTTGCTGTTGATAGAGCCCTTCGGCCCCACCGATGACGGCCTGCTACCTGAAGGAGTGTATGCAAACCAGAGCGACGACGTGTCCGTTGCAACAGAGCCCAGCCTCATCGAGGCATGACAACCGAGTCCGCAACTACAGCAACTGCCGACCGGAGGAGCGAGAGCCGAGGGCCATTCGCTCTTGCAACCTCCATACTGCCAGCAAGGTAAGCCGGACGATCGGTTAGCCTTTTATCTCAATAATTAACGAAGTAAGAATGCAGCGAGGAGGGGTCTCCAATGGACAACGGATTATGGATCAAGGCATCGCTAGTGGTCGCGATGGTATGCGCGCTGTGCGCATCCGGGCATGACTGTGGACGTGACAATGGATATGCAACCCTCATCTATCCTCCGCCATACTGGGATCCCTGCGCATCGAATCCCTGCGGATGCCAGATCCCTTGCCAGCAAACAAGCCCCTGCCAGCCGATGATCCAGTCCCAAACCGTCTACACCAGCTGCTGCTATTCCACAACCTTCGCTTATGCAGCTCAGCCCTGTGGAGGCTGCCAATGCCCATTCGGGCAACCTCTGCCGCCGCTGCAGTACCCCGCCGGCCCTTGCGGGCCAAATCCCTGCTCCTACCCATGCCAGTACCCATGCCAGTTTGCATATCCTACGTCATGTTATCAGCAGCCAGGGGGCTGGCCCTGCTCCAGATGATCGCAAGTACCCGGCGCTGATCTAGTGGCCCTTTGATGTGGGAGGGATCCGGGGGAGGGAGGCATAGGCTCCCCCTATAACAGCTTCATACCTACATCATGCTGGGATGTAGCCGTTCTCCTCAGCGATTGCCCTTCCCTTTGGCCCTCTGATGAAATCGATGAACGCCTGGGCACCCGGACTTGGCTTTCCGAAGGTGTAGAAGTAGAGCTTCCTCGTCAAGGGATACGACCCATCCGTGATATTCTCGATCGTAGGCTTCACACCATCGTAGGCCAGGGCTCTGATGGGGCCGCTTTGGACGTAGTTGTAGCCAAGATATCCAATGGCGTGATCGCTGGACGTCACGGCCGTCTTGATCTCGGAGTTGCTGGCCCCCACCGTCTGAATCCCCGGCGTCTCGGCCTTCAGGTCTCCCATCACCATCTCGTTGAAGGTGTCCCTCGTGCCAGATCCAAGCTCGCGCGCCACGACATAAATCTCCTCGTCCGGGCCGCCAACCTCCATCCAGTTCGTGATCTCACCGTTATAGATAGCCCTTGCCTCATCCCGTGAGAGGGATGTTACGCCGGAATCGTAGATCAATTGGCTCACTGCGATGCATATGCCGTCGTAGGCGATGAGGTGCTCCTCGAACTTCTTGTCCCCATTCTGGAACCTCTCGCGCTCGCTTGACTTGATCTCCCTCGAGGCCATTCCAATCTTGGATCTTCCCTCGGCGATGTTGGTGATACCAACGCCTGACCCTCCTCCGGTGACCGAGACGTGATAGGCATTCCCGATCCTGTTGAACTCCTCGGCAGAGGCCTCGGCAAGAGGCATGACCGTTGTGGATCCGGAAACTGTGACGTCGACTACCTCCATCCTCGGCCCGTCCTTTGTAACGCAGCCGGAGAGTGCGATGATCGCAACCGCCAAGGCGACTGCGGCAAGATATATTGTCTTCATATGATCACTTCCATCCACCACTCCAAAGTTCCTATGTTAATTTATCGACTATAGAATGGGAGTATCTATATAGCGTATAACTTGTGCCATCAAGTAACAGACCATCTCCCCGGCCGGGGCTTGGCCTTCCAAACGCTTAATAGGTAATGGAGATCGATATCCATGCCATGGCAAGATTGACCGAGGAGATGGTGGAGTCCTTCAAGGCTGTGAAGATATTCCCATTGGCAACCGCATCGGCTGCGGGAGTTCCAAATGTCGCACCAATGGGCATGGTCTTTCTAAGAGACCCTGAGACCATCTGGATCGTCGACAGCTTCATGAAGAAGACGTTGAAGAACGCGACGGAGAATCCCAAAGCAGCCCTGTACGTATACGGCGCAGGTGCCAAGGGCTGCCTCCAGATAAAGGCCGATGTGACGATTGCGACCGCAGGCGACGAGTTCGACGCGGGAAAGGCGCTGGCTCTCGAGAGAAAGCCAGATCTTAAGCCAAAATCGCTTCTGATACTCAAGGTCTCCGAGGTCTACAGCTGCGCCCCCGGCCCCAATGCTGGAGAGAAGGTTATTTGATCGAGGGAGAAGCCGGCCTTTCGTCCGATTAGAGAAGCGGTGCAGATGGGCTTTGTGGAGGGCAAAGCGGCCCCTCCCTCCCGAGCCCCCCTCAAAAGACGAGCTGGATCTTGCAGGGAACCTTCCTCTTCTTGCTCGCCACCTGACGCTCCTCCCTCTCCTGGAGCAGATCGGCCTTCGGGGAGATATCCATCAGCTTATGCCAGTTCTCCCTCTCCCAGAGGCTGTATGAGCGAGACTCCTCCGTTGTCAAATGGCGCAGCCGGAGGACGTGGCCGTCCCAGTTGACCTCGTGTCCGTCGAAGTCCGGGCCGTCGACGCAGGCAAAGCGGGTCTCCCCTCCCACCTCGACCCTGCAGGCGCCGCACATGCCGGTTCCGTCAACCATCATGGGAAGAAGGCTCACAATCGTCTTGACGCCGAATTCGCGGCTAGACTCGGCGCACTTCATCATCATGAAGGGACAGCCGTGGACGAAGATCCGGTCGATATGCACACCCCGGCTTAACAGATGGCCGATGTAGTCGTCAGTCCAGCACTTGCCGCCCCCGCTTCCGTCCCCCAGGACGAAGTGGACCTCATCGCTTGCCTCACGCAGGCGGTCCTCCCAGAAGACCGCCTCCCTGCTCCGGGCTTCGACGACGGTTATCACCTCGCATCCCTTCTCCTTCAAGGCCTTGACCAGCGGAAGGGTCGGGCCTATCCCGAAGCAGCCACAGGCACAGATCACGCGGCCGAAACTATCCACCTCAGTAGGCTTTCCAAGTGGGCCTGCCATGTTGAGGATGGACTCGCCCTCCTTGAGCGTTGCAAGCTTCACCGTGCTCGTGCCAAGTACGTAGAAGATGATATCGACCGTGCCCTCATCTTTATCCCAGCCGGCAAGGGACATGGGGAAGCGCTCCCCGATCTCGTCTACCCGAAGCATTACGAACTGGCCGGGGTGAGCAGCTGCCGCGATCTCCGGAGCTTTCACCTTCATGAATACGATGCTTGGGACAAGTACCTTCTTCTCAATTATCTCGAACATATCATCTCTCGCTTGGACGCTTCACGGTTTCAGAGATCCTCTCTTCAAGCTGCTTTGCGATAAAAAAAGCCTTCATTGCCTCATTCTCCCGCCCCATTGCCTTTAAGAGAATGCTTTTCTCCTCCCAGGCCATGGCATGCCGAAAATCTAGCTCTAAAGCCTTGTCGATATAACGCAAGGCATTCTTGTACCTCTTCAGCATGCGCTGGGCATGGCCTCGAAGATACCAGCTCTCAGGATCGCCGGGCATAAGGCGCGTTGCCTTCTTCAGGGCGAGGGCCGCTTTGGAGTACTCGCGCATATCGATGTAGACCTCGCCCATAAGGGCCCACGCCGATCCGAGCTTCGGCTCATGCTTCAAGGCCTCCTTGAGGGATGCTATAGCTTCGTCGTAACGATCGATTGGATCCTGGATGGCCCTCAGGACAATCGCCCTTGCAAACCAGACCAGATGGTTCTTTGGGGCAAGCTCACTTGCTTTATCGATATATGCGATTGCCCCATCGTTGAGGCCTTCCTTGGAGCAGATCATGGCCAAGCCAAGCAACGACCCAACCTCCTGGGAGTCGATCTCCAACGCCCTCTCGAAGCAGATCCTTGACTCATGGAGATCGTCTCCCGAAAAAAGGAAGTTACCGAGCTGAGACCATAACCTTGCACTGTTGGGGTCGATATCTATCCCCCTGCGAAGAAGCCTCTTGGCCTCTTCCAGTTTGCCCATCTCATTGAGGAGGATTGCCGAGATCCTGATCGCCTTGGGATCGTCCGTTTCGAGATCGATGAGCCATTTCATCTCATTCTGAGGAAGCTTCCCGCCTTGAATCTTATCGATCAGCTTCTCGATCAGATCTGGATCCAGCCCCAGGGCGCGCCCAAGGGCGTGGATTGGAAGATCCCCGTCCGAGGCGCCATCCTCGACGGACTCATCCCGTTCAAGCTTCATACATGGCCATTGCCAGCCCTCGCATATCTAGGCAGTGGTTCGCTGCATGCAAGGCTTGGCGAGGATGCCGTAGCTTTTGCACTGTCGGATCCCGTTGGGGACTCATGTCCAACATGCACCCTGCGGATGTTCAGGCGTGCCTCCCCCCTCACCCATCATCCTTGCGAGCTCCTCGGGGGATGTGATCAGCTTGTGCCAGTTTTCGCGCTCCCAAAGCGCGTGCGATCGGTCCTCCTCGGCCATAAGCTGCCTCATCCTGAGGGTTAGAACCTCCCAGTTGACCTCGTGTCCGTCGAAGTCGGGGCCGTCAACGCAGGCAAACTTGGTCTTCCCAGCCACCTCGACGCGGCAGGCACCGCACATGCCTGTCCCATCCACCATGATGGGCGTGAGGCTGACGATAGTCTTCACGCCAAATGGCCTCGTGGCCTCCGAGACCTCCTTCATCATGAAGGGACAGCCATGGACATATACCCTGTCGACCTTCCGGCCTGCCTTCAGAAGGTCGGCGACGAGGTCATCGGCCCAGGCCTTGACACCGCAGCTCCCGTCCCCAAGCACTATATGGAGCTCGTCGCTCAATTCTCGCAGGCGGTCCTCCCAGAAGACGAAGCCGGATCCCCTCGCCTCGACGACGGCAATCACGTGGTTTCCCATCGCCTTCAGCTCACGGATGAGGGGCATCGAGGGCCCGATTCCAAAGCAGCCGCATGCAACGATTACGGATCCGTTGCGTTCCACCTCGGTCGGCCTTCCCAGAGGACCTGCCAGGTTCAGAATCGAGTCCCCCTCCTTTAACGAGGCAAGCTTCATCGTGCTCGTCCCAAGGACGTAAAAGACTATATCCACGGTGCCGTCGGCCTCGTCCCAGCCGGCTAGGCCCATCGGGACCCTCTCTCCCAGCTCATCGACCCTGATTATCACGAACTGGCCGGGCTTTGCAGACGCTGCAATTGCTGGGGCTCGAAAGCTCATGAGGATGAGATTTGGGGCGAGCGTCTCCCTCTTCGTTATCTGATACATGGAACTAAACCTCCACCTTGCTCAGCTTGACAGCGCAGACCTTATACTCGGGGATCTTCGCGACGGGATCGAGGGCGGCGTTTGTGAGTACGTTTGTGGGCGCCTCGAAGAAGTGGAACGTCATGAAGATCACGCCCAGCGGCGATTTCTCGGTGATCTTCGCCCTGGCCCTGACCGATCCGCGCCTGGAGGAGACGTTGACTAGATCGCCGTCGGCAATTCCCAGGGATGCGCCGTCCTGGGGGCTGATCTCGACGAGCTCCTCATCCCGGAGCAGGTTGAGATCTGGAACCTTTCTCGTCATCGTGCCCGTATGGAAGTGGCAGAGGATCCTGCCGGTTGTGAGGACCAATGGATAATCTCCGTCCGGAAGCTCCATCGAGGGCCTGTAGCGCACTGCGTGAAATAGGCCCTTTCCCCTTGTGAAGCTGCCCTTATGCAGATACCGGGTCCCCGGATGATCCGCGCTCAGGCATGGCCACTGCAACCCGCCGCCTTCCAGCCGGGGAAAGAGAATTCCCCCGTAGATAGGCGTAAGCCTTGAGACCTCCTCCATGATCTCCGAAGGATCGCTATAGGAGAACTCATCCCCGTATCCCATCCTCCTCGCGATCTCCGCTATGATCTGCCAGTCGGCCAGGGCCTCTCCAGGCGGGGAAAGCGCCTTTCTGACCCGTTGCACCCTCCTCTCGGTGTTCGTGAAGGTTCCATCCTTCTCTAGAGAGCTTGCCGCGGGAAGGACGACATGGGCGAGCTGCGCGGTCTCCGAGAGGAAGATGTCCTGGACGACCAAGAACTCCAGCTTTCCGAGGGCATCGACGACGTGCGAGCTGTCCGGATCGCTCAGCACCGGGTTCTCCCCCATGATGTAGAGCGCCTTGATCCTCTCCGGTATGGAGTTCATGATCTCGACTACGGTAAGGCCGATCTCGGCAGGTATCTCGCATCCCCAGGCCGTCTCGAACTTTTCCCTAAGCTCCGGGTTGAGCACGGCCTGGTATCCAGGAAGGACGTTGGGGAGAGCCCCCATATCGCATGCGCCCTGGACGTTGTTCTGGCCTCGCAGGGGATTGATGCCGGAGGAGGGGATTCCGATGCTTCCAATCATCATCGATAGGTTAGCAAGCGCGAGGATGTTGTCCACTCCATGGCTGTGCTGAGTTATACCCATGGAGTAGACGATCGAGGAGGGCTTGTTCAGGGCATACGACCTGGCGGCCTCTCGGATCAGGGGGAGACCGACGCCGCATATCCCCGATGCCTCCTCAAGGGTGACCTCCCCTTCCAGGTACTCCCTAAGATTCTCGAAGCCCTCTGTCCTCTCCTCGATGAACTCCGCATCGATTAGGCCCTCGTCGAGTATGACGCGGCAAAGCGCGTGGATCAGGGCAACATCAGTTCCAGGCCTCTGCCTCAGCCAGACGTCGGCGATCTTGCAGAGATCGATCCAGCGGGGGTTGGCTACGATGATCTTCGCCCCCTTCCTCTTCGCCTCCTTGATCTTAAGGGCGATGACCGGGTGCTGCTCCGACGTATTTGAGCCTATGACCAGTATGCACCCCGCATCGGAGAGCTCCTCTATGGAGTTCGTCATGGCGCCGCTTCCAAAGGCAGTTGCGAGAGCTGCAACTGTCGAGGCATGACAGAGGCGGGCGCAGTGATCGATGTGAGGGGAATTCATCGTTAGACGGCAGAACTTCTGGGCAAGATAATTCTCCTCGTTTGTGCACTTCGCTGAGGAGAGCATGGCAAAGCGATCGCCCCGATATCCGGATAGCTTCTCGGCGATAAGGCTCAAGGCCTCCTCCCAGGTTCCAGGGACGAGGGCTCCGTTTCTCCTGATCAGGGGGGTTTTCAGCCTTTCAGGGCTCTCTGCAAACTCGAGGCCGAACCTGCCCTTCACGCAGAGCTGGCCGTTATTGGGGGTATCCCCCCTTCGGCCCCTCGTCCTCACAATTCTGCCATCGTTTACGCCGACATCGATCTGGCAGCCTACGCCACAGAATGGACAGACGGTCGTTGTGGTCTCGGTCGGCCTCTCCCATCGCTCGAACCTGGCGTAGAGGGCTCCAGTCGGACAGGCATCGAGGCAGGATGCGCAGAACTTGCAGTCGGAATCGATCAGAGAGAGGGGGCCTATCCAATGGCGCCGGTGGAAGTCTGGATGGATGGACAGCACTCCTTCTCCTCTCACCTCCTGGCAGATCCGGACACAACGCCCGCAGAGGATGCATAAGTTGTAGTCCCGATCGAAGAACGGCTCCTTCAGGACGGGGAGGTTTCGATAGGAGACCTGATAGCGAATGCCCTTGAGGCCGGTGTACTCCACGGCCTTCTGAAGCTCGCACTCCCCATTTTGAGGACAGTACTTGCAACCGACCGTTGCTGGAAACTTGCGCATGCACTCCCTTAGATCCGTGCATTCGTCCTTGCGATCACAGAATAGGCAGCTTACCGGATGATTTGTCAAGGCAAGAAGCATCTCAAGGGTGTGCCTTCGCATCTCCTGAAGCTCGTCGGTGGCGGTCTCTATCACCATTCCATCCTCGGCCGGTGTTGTGCAGGCCAGTGGATAGCTATTCCAGCCCTGGATATCGACGACACAGAGCTTACACGAGCCTGTTGGCTTGAGGTCTGGGTGATCGCATAGAGAGGGAATGTAAACTCCACAACTCCGAGCTGCCTCCAGAATCGAAGACCCCCTCCGAACCCGGACTTGCCGTCCATCAATAGTTATGGCTATCTCGTCCATCTTAACCACCGGGTAGCTGCCGGTGAAGTTAATTTATTTCTATTAGAAGGTTGCTCTGAGGAAAAGGCCAGCCAAACTTGCGTTTCGCAGGCAGTAGGTCCCTTCCGGATATACGTCGACGAAAATCACTTGTAGCAGTCCAATTGTAGCAATCCACTGTAGAGTTCAGAAAAGGTATATATACGGTCAAGGGAAGTCGCTAGCAGCGTCTGGCAAATCGCTATCGCCATGTTGCGACTTATAAGGTAGACCATCCCTGAAGACGGTGGCGGGTTAGGATGTCCGAGAGCAAGAAGCTGAACCTGAATCGAGTGGAGATGCCAAAGCAGGAGCCTGAATTGAGAAGGCATAACTTCGAGGAGGTTGCCTTTGGCTACAGCGACGAGCAGGCCGTGGAAGAGGCCGGCAGATGTCTGCAATGCAAGAAGCCAAGATGCATGGAGGGCTGTCCTGTAGGCCTCGATATCCCCAGCTTCATCGAAGCCGTACGGGATGGGGATATGCGAGAGGCCGTTAGGATCACTAAGAGCAAGAACAGCCTTCCCGGGATCTGCGGGCGGGTCTGCCCCCAGGAGGTTCAGTGCGAGGAGAGGTGCGTGCTTGCGAAGAAGGGGGCGCCGATTGCCATTGGCCGGATCGAGAGGTACATCGCCGACTGGGAGCTCGCCCAAAAGGGAAGGAATCGCCCTGAGATCCAGCCCCCCACAGGAAAGCGCGTGGCAGTCGTTGGATCCGGTCCTGCAGGCCTCACCTGTGCAGCCGAGCTTGCCAGGATGGGCCATCAGGTGACGATCTTCGAGGCATTGCACGATGCAGGCGGCGTTCTCATCTACGGCATTCCCGAGTTTAGGCTGCCCAAGGGGATCGTCAGATCGGAGGTCGAGTACATCAAGTCGCTTGGAGTCGATCTGGAGCTCGACTCGGTCATTGGCCGGCTGGTTAAGCTCAATGAACTCTTCGAGCGAGGGTTCGATGCCATATTTCTGGGGATCGGGGCGGGAGCCCCCCGTTTCCTAAACATTCCCGGCGAGAACCTGAGCGGCGTCTACTCGGCAAACGAGTACCTGACGAGGGTCAACTTGATGAAAGCCTACAGGTTCCCCGAGTACGACACCCCAATAAGCCAGGGTCGAAAGGTCGCGGTCGTAGGCGGAGGAAACGTCGCCATGGACTCTGCGAGATGCGCTTGTCGCCTTGGTGCCAAGGAGGTCCACGTCGTATACCGGCGCTCGGAGGCCGAGATGCCGGCGCGGCTCGAGGAGGTGGAGAACGCCAAGGAGGAGGGCGTGATCTTCGACTTCCTGACCAACCCGACCCGCTTCCTCGGAGACGACCGAGGCCGCGTCGTGGCGATGGAGGTAATCGAGATGGAGCTCGGGAAACCGGATGCAAGCGGGAGGAGACGGCCTGTTGAGAAGGCGGGCTCAGAGCACTTAGTGGATGTCGATACCGCGATCATCGCTGTTGGAACCGTTCCAAATCCCCTCATACCGTCGAGCACGCCCGGCCTTGATACGACCAAGTGGGGGACGCTCGTAGCAGACGAAAACGGCCGCACCACGCTTGAGGCGGTCTGGGCTGGCGGCGACATAACAACCGGCGGCGCAACCGTGATCAGCGCCATGGGCGCGGGAAAGCTGGCGGCAGCGGACATGGACCAATGGTTGCGGCAAGGCGGGGCTTGGAAGAGCTAGGCCTCATCTGCATATATCTTACACTCGGGTATTTCATCACATTTTCTCTCGATTTCGCGGCGAGATTGAACATATTCATTAGAGTATCGATCCATTTGATGAATTACAAGGCGAAATGCAGCGTTCCATTCGCGCGTTAAGAAGAGTTATGAAGCTTTAATAATTGCTATCCTACCATAGCTTTTATAACGCCCTTTATCCACCTCACTCACCCTGGCCGCAATCTGGATCGAGGTCACCTGATCTACATATTGTCGGCAATTAATCGTTAAATTTGCTATGATACGATTTAGGAGGGTAGAGTTGGATGGGATTCAAGTCACCGAAGGATACGACGTGTGCCGTCGACAACATTGGATGTGCCAAGGCCGAGATGCCCTTTGGACCACTTCTTACGCTCGGCTTTCTCGCGGGGGCCTTCATCGCCTTTGGCGGCCTCCTCGCTGTGATCGTTGGAGGGGGCGTCCCCGGCCTCAAGGCGGATAACCCGGGGTTGCAGAAGTTTCTCTTCGGCGCAGCATTCCCCGTGGGGTTGATGCTGGTCGTCGTCGCCGGGGCCGAGCTATTCACTGGAAACACCGCATGCTGCATTCCGGCGGTGCTATCGAAAAAGATCTCCTGGGCCTCGTGCATGAGGAACTGGGCCGTCTCGTATGTAGGAAACTTCATCGGATCGATCTTCGTCGTCTTCTTCCTCACATACATGACCGGCCTTCTCGCGCCCGAGCCGTGGCACGGGGCGATAGTTGCTATCGCTGAGGGAAAGGTCGCCCAGGACTTCTGGCCGCTATTCTTCAAGGGGATCGGCTGCAACTGGCTCGTATGCCTCGCCGTCTGGCTTGCGCTTGCATCCGACGACGTGATAAGCAAGCTCTTTGGCGTCTGGTTTCCGATCATGGCATTCGTATCAATCGGATTTGAGCACTGCATCGCAAACATGTTCTTCATTCCGGCCGGCATATTCTACGGGGCAGATGTCACCTGGGCCCAGTTCTTCGTCGCAAATCTGATACCTGTGACGCTCGGCAACATCGTGGGAGGCGCAGTCTTCGTGGGCGCAATATACTGGTATGCATATAATGGGAATAGGGGGTAGGTGTTCACACACACCCTCCGATAGCCGATGAGTCTTTGCGCATTTGACCTAGTCCGCCCTCTGCAGACGTTCCTGACAGCAGAGGTGCCGCAGGAGATAGCGCCTGCCGGGCTGGCGGACTAGGGATCGCTCATCTCCCTCGCCGCATTTCACCGTGTTGCTCCGCTGCTGGAGCGTGGCCTGCGGTATGGATATCCGACATCAACTTCAGCCTCGAGACGCGCAACGTCGAAGGGTGGGCTGTTGCAAGCCTGACGGCCAAACCTTAAAAATCTTCAAGACCTTTAGGATCAGGGATGATAAGCGCATGAAGAAGCTCTCCATCGGAGTCCAGTCGTTCGAGGTCATGCGGACGCAGGGGTTCGTCTATGTGGACAAGACCGAGGGGATTTTCCAGCTGGCAACTGAAGGGATGTACTACTTTCTAGCACGGCCGCGGCGCTTCGGAAAGTCGCTCTTGGTCTCCACCCTAAAGTGCCTTTTCGAGGCCAAGCGCGAACTCTTCGCGGGGCTGTGGATCGATGCGCCGGGGCGCTGGGAGTGGCAAGCGCATCCGGTGGTGGTGCTGGATTTCAATGGCATTGCGCTGGATACGCCAGAACATCTCCAGCAGGGCCTAGCCTACCGTCTGGATCAGATGGCAGAGACCGTCGGCGTGACGCTGAAAAGCCCATCGTTAGTCGAGAAATTTGGCGAATTGATCGAGGCGCTCTATCGCCAT
>JAFGMR010000071.1 GCA_016927425.1 Methanotrichaceae archaeon
CCTAACCTCCCGGATTTGGTAGGCGCATAAAACAGTCAATCTCGATGCAACACACTCTATTTCAAAAAATAACCCGAAAATGACTCATTTTGGAGGATGCTTTATCAGTTTTATGCGCCTGAATATATTCGAGGCATTGCGGGATTCGTGCTTGAGATCAAAAAGCAAGTTAGTACCTATTATTTAAATGATATTGACCAAAAATAGATAAGATTGGTAAATAAATGACAAAACTTAGCGATAAATTGCACAACATGTTTTCCTATGCGCCTAATTTTTCCGGGAGCTTGGGTCAATTGGATCTCAGACTTCCCGATATGAGGTTGTGGCAGGAAGTCTGCCACGTAAAATCTGAAACGGCGAGCATGGAGGCCATGAACCAATCGCCCTGGTGCGGCATGGCGCTGGTAAAAAACCAACGGTGCCAGAGACTTCAGTCGCTGAAGCCGTTACCTCACCATGCCATCCTCCTCGTCAACTTGTGAACTGCGCAAGCCAGGGGCAGAGAGAAGATGAAGATCCATATCGCAGGTCTTAGATCGACGAAGGCTGGCAGCTCATCTGCCTCTCCCAGGATATACATCAGGCCGTCTGCACCTATTATCAGCAGATAGAGCACTCCGAATATCGCGGTGAGGAAGAGCCCTCCCATCAGAAAGGAGAGGCCATCGTATTTGCCTTTAGATACATCGTTTATTCCATTCAAATAGGTTGCCGCTATGACCACGAGCGCATACCCGCCAAACCAATCGCTGGGGATCATCTCTCCATATCCGCCCAATATCTCCACAAGGCCGGCCGCAAGAGAGGCTAGGCCAAGCGCCAGGGCGTATGCTCCGAGCCTTTTTCCCGTTTTGAAGTTAAAATTTCCCATTATATGACCTCATAAAGCTCATGAAAGGCCAAGCAATCTGCCTGCGCCGATGATCGATCCTGAGACCAAGAAGGCTAAAACCACAAGATATGCCATGACGAATGCCGCCCATTTGTAGGAGTGCATCTCCTTTGCGATGATGCCGATTGTGGCCACGCACGGGACGTATATCAATACGAAGGCCATGAAGGCATATCCGGTAAGGGGCGTGAACAGGCCGAGGCCAACGAGGGACTCTCCTAAAGTCTCCTCTCCAACTCCTAGCAGTATGCCGTATGTTCCCACGACTACCTCTTTGGCCAGGAATCCAAAGAGCAGGGCAACTGCTGTCATCCAGTCCCAGCCGAAGGGGCTGAATATGGGCTCCAGGAAGCGGCCCAGCGATGCGATGTACGAGTTCTCTATTATCACACCGCCGGCGGTGGCATCCCAAGGATGCGTCGACAGGAACCAGACGATAATCACCGTGCCGAAGATGATGGTACCAGCTCTTGCGAGGAACAACTTGCCTCTCTCCCACATGTGATATATCACGGTCTTTGCCGTAGGCACCAAATAGGCGGGCAGCTCCAATACGAAGGGAGATGGATCCCCTTTGAAGAGCGTCCTTCGGAATATCAGAGCCATGATTATTGCAAGGGCGATTCCGAGGATGTACATCGAGAATATCACCGTGCCCGCATATTTCGCACCGAAGACGGCGCCTGCTATGAGAACGTAGACCGGAAGCCTCGCGCCACAGCTGATAAGGGGATTAACCAGTATGGTGATCATCCTGTCTTTCTCGTTATCTATGCTGCGGGTTGCCATTATCGCCGGGATGTTGCACCCAAACCCCATCATCATGGGTATGAACGAGCGGCCGTGAAGTCCTAGCTTGTACATGAGCCGGTCCATGACAAAGGCTGCCCTGGCCAGATAGCCGCTGTCCTCGAGTATGGAGAGGGCGAAAAACAGCATGAATATCGGAGGAACGAATACGAGCACCGAGCCCAAGCCGTCGACTATCCCCCCGGATACAAAGGAGGCGATATGCGGATTTGATATGCCTATTTCAGCGAGCCCCCCCAGCCATCCGAAGGCGATCTCAATCATAGCCATGAACGGTTCGGAGAGGGAGAATGTGAACTGAAAGACCGCCCAGAGCAGGGCTAGGAATATGGGTATCCCGAGCGATTTATGCAGAAAGACATGGTCGAACATATCGGTATAAGTCCATCTGCCACCTTTCTTGCTCAACACGGACGCCAGTAAGTCCGAAATTGCCTTGTATCTCATCTCGGCGAGGACTACTGCCATCTCTTCATTCGTTGAATCGATCATATCATCTCACCGCCGCCATAATCTCTGCACGGTGACTGCTTTTCTCTATTAGCTTCAACACTTGCTCGTCTTCTTCCAGCGCCTTTATGGCAAGCCATCTAGGGGGGTACTTGTTCGATAGGGTCGCGTCCTTGCAAAAGGCATCTTTTACCTTGGCTATCGAGAGTTCTACTTTCTCTCCATATCCCACCACGATCTTCCTCTTCTCATTCTTCGCCTTTGCCGCCATCGATATGAGTTCTTTTAGGCTCTCTATGCCCTCTCCGGTTGGAGCAATCGTGGGAACTATGGGCACGCCGAGCAGCTCGGAGAGCTTCTCCGTTTCTATGAGTATTCCTCTTCTCGTTGCCAAATCCCACCGATTCAAGGCCATCACCAGGTTTGCCTCCAGCTCCAGCAGAAGAAGGGTGAGGTAGAGGTTTCTCTCCAAGCTGGTGGCATCCACGATATCCACAACCACATCGGGCTTCTCTTCCACGATGTAGTCTCTGGATATCAGCTCGTCTGCCGCCAGGGTTGTGAGGCTGTATGTTCCAGGCAGATCAACGACCTCGATATCCTCTCCTTTGTATGAATAACTACCAATCTTCTTCTCCACGGTAACCCCTGGCCAGTTGCCGACGTGCTGCTTCATTCCCGTGAGCCGGTTGAAGAGCTCGGTCTTGCCAACGTTCGGGTTACCGATTATCGCTGCCGTTATCATATGCGATCCTCGCTTCTAACCATTATCTTCATCGTAATCCCCTTGCCGAGGGCAATCCTCGCATATCGAGCTTCGATCAGCATCGGGCCCATTGGATTGGACTTGAGGACTTTCACTTTCGTCGAAGGCGTAAGGCCCATATCGCATAGGTGCTGGTTTACCCCTCTTCCGCCCATGATCTCGATAATGCTTCCTTCTTCTCCTTCCAAGAGAAAGGCCAGTGGCAGCCTTCCGCCACGGATGGAGCTTTTGCTAAACAGGTTACTCCACCTCCAGCAATACGCTTGCAGCTTCCCCCTGTCTCAGGGTGAGGTTGTATCCCTTGAGAAGAAACTCGACGGGGTCGCCAAGGGGAGCGCGCCTTACCATCTCTATCTCCGCACCTCTCACAATCCCCATATCCATGAATCTCTGGCGCAAGGAACCCCTAGATAATAGATCGATTACCTTTCCCTTATCCCCTATCTCCAATTCGTTCAACCGCTTCTTTGGCATTCTCTCAACCCTTTACGTGCTCTGATCTTTCTGTTGCGCTTAGTCTCGGACGATCCGGATTCGACAAGCAGTTCCTTTCCCAAGACCTGCCTTATTATGGTCATGAGGAACCTATATCGATGATCTGCGAATCTGTTCTCTGCCAAATCTCGTCCGGATTTCGGCAACCTGAACGAGGCAGTAGTATGCCATTAGGCGGATAAATGGGTATCCCGAAATTTATTAGGTATTCTAAAAAAAATCTAACATGCTGGGTAGGGCTATCGATAATAGGTAACTGCTCAATCACTTGAAGTTTACATATATTCCACTTGGATTCACCACAATTTGGCAAGAATAATGCAGAGCCATCCGGTCACATTCAATCCGCACGCCCCCGATGCCCTTTTGGCAGAGCTTGGATTTTCGCATCGGGATCAGGTGCATAGTCGTGTTTGGAGGCTGTTCTCCTGGCCAAAAGGCATATATATCTAAATCGACATGTCGGTAGAGATATAATGGCAACCGGCTTCTTGAAGATGCTGATGCTGCACGTCATGACAGAGGGTGAGGCATCGGGCTACGACATAATTAAGCGAGTGGAATCGCTAACCGGAAAGAAGCCCAGCACGGGCTCGATCTATCCATTATTAAAGAGGATGGAACGGGAGGGCTGGATATCCGGCAGGATCGAAGATGGAAAGACCTACTATAGTCTGACCGATATCGGCAGGGGACACGTAGCTCGGATAAAGGATGCAAAGCACGATTTCATAGAGAATATATATCAATCCATAGCGCTTGCTAACGAGACGTTCGATGATGATGGCTTGCAGGCTCTTATGAAAGACATGCACGACTTCCATATGGGTGCACATGACATCGGTCTAGAGCAGGTGGATCTTATAGGGCCGGTGGTTCACGTGGTCTCCGATCTGCTAAAGAGGGGCGTTGATCGGAGTAAAATAGAATCTATCCTCATAGGTACATTATACGAGCTAAAAAAGCTCGATAATGGTGATAAAATTGGATGAATTGAAAAAAAGACATCTCAGCCGGTGTTTAGACCTTGACTCTGCTTGGGAAGAACGGATGGAGCTTCTCATGCAGAATCCCAGATGCGACTTCATTCGGGCGATTCAGAACAATGATTTAGCGCGCTGTCTCGTGAAGACTGCTGAGATCCACGGCCATTTCTGTCCCGGAAGCGCGCTTGGCGTCATGGCTTCGGTATATGGCCTGAACCGACTTGGGATGGGGTCGATACCTTCCGACGGAATGGAGAAACTCATGGCCATCGTCGAGATCAACGCCTGCTTCGCCGACGGCGTACAGGCGGTATCGGGCTGCACCTTGGGGAATAACGGCCTCGTATATCGCGATCTCGGACGGCATGCCGTAACATTCGCCATACGTGGGAGGGAGGTAGGGGTTCGCGTCAGGGTCCTGCCCGGCTTTCGAGCCCATGTGTCGCGAGCATCTCCGGAGTTCTTCCCGCTTGTGGAAAAAGTCATCAAGGATAGATCAGGTGACGAAGAGGATGCAGCAGCCTTACGAGAGATGGGAAAAAAATCTGCCTTCGCCCTCATTCAGCTGCCCTTCGAAGACCTTTTTGCCATAGAGACGGCCCGCCCCGATCTGCCAGATTACGCCCCGATAACCGAGAGCGTCCTCTGTCCTGGCTGCAAGGAGAGCATCATGGCCACGAAAGTTGTAGCCGTTGGGGCGGGTCGTAGCCTTTGTTTTTCGTGCGCGGGCAGGAGATATCGCCAGGTCGAGGGAGGGGGAATCGTCGCAAAGGAACACCGAGTACAGCCTTATTCGACCGAGGACCAAGCCTGACGTTGTCAATTAGGTAAAGATGGTACTATGACCAACGAGAATCGGTGTAACTGTCGGGTTCATGGGCAAAAAAGCCTCAGACGCGGCCGAAGCAGCTTTTGGATGCACGATCCTGAGCTTGTTTTCGCCGAGCTTGCGCTTAAAGAAGGGGACTGCTTCCTGGATATGGGCTGCGGACCAGGAGATTACGCCATCCGGGCCTCGGAGATCGTTGGGGACTCGGGTGCGGTCTATGCGCTGGATAGATGGCCGGATGTGATCGAAGATTTAGCAGCAAAAGCCAAGTCTCGAGGATTAAGGAAACTCAAGGCGATCGTCTCTGATATCTCCGACCCACTGCCGATCAAAGATGAATGCGTCGATGTCTGTTTTATATCCACCGTGCTCCACTCGCTAAGCCTGGTCGATGTAGGGGGGATCATATTTAGTGAGATACGCCGTGTTTTGAGGCATGGTGGGCGTTTAGCAATCATTGAATGCAAAAAAGAAGAGCAGAATGTCGGACCTCCGATCGATATGCGCCTGTCGCCGGAGCAGCTCGAGGATCCAATAGCTCGATGCGGCTTTGAAAAGGAAGGATTGGTGGACCTTGGGTATAACTATCTGATCAAATTTACCAAAAAAATAGAGATATATTAACGTAATTTAGTGCAAGGAGCGATTCATGACGCGCGATCTGTTAAACACAAATCAGGGATTATGATGGGTAGTACCAACGCCAGGTTGATCGAAGGGCCGGTACAAAGAAATTTGATATTACTTACAATTCCCATGGTCTTTGGCACTATCAGCATGGTTATTTTCAATTTAACAGATACTTATTTCGTTGGTCGGTTGGGGACCGACCAGTTAGCGGCGATGAGTTTTACGTATCCGGTGGTTCTTTTCATAAACAGTTTAGCCCATGCAGTTGCTATTGGTGCCTCTGCCGTAATTTCGCGTACAATAGGCGAAGGAGACCATGATAAAGTAAGAAGGTTGACCACAGATAGTCTGATTCTATCCCTGCTATTTGTGAGTCTAATTGTGCCGTTTGGTCTTTGCACCATAGATCCTCTGTTCAATCTGTTGGGGGCATCGTCAGGCGTAATGACTTATATACGCCGATATATGATGATATGGTATTTTGGAGTGATTTTTATTGTGGCACCTATGGTTGGAACCAACGCAATTAGAGCCTCTGGAAATACAAAAACACCGGCAATGATCATGATGTTTGCAGCCGGTGTAAATATCATTTTAGATCCAATTTTAATTTTCGGATTGGGCCCATTTCCACGTCTTGAGATAGCAGGTGCAGCTATAGCAACTGTGCTCGCACGAGCTCTGACGTTGTTCATATCATTATATTTTTTATATTATAAAGAGACGATGCTCGCATTAGATATACCATCGGTTAATTCTGCACTAAATTCTTGGAAGCAAGTTCTCTATATCGGCTTGCCAAACGCCGGAATAATGATCATTACGCCGCTTGGTGCCGGGGTTATTACCAGCATAGTTGCCACTTACGGGTCAGATGCGGTTGCCGGTTTTGGCATTGCAACTCGAATAGATACTTTTGCTCTTATAGTCATTATGGCTCTCGCAAGCGTGATCGGTCCATTTATAGGTCAGAACTGGGGGGCAGGCAAGTTTGATCGCATCAGATCTGGAATAAAGTTCAGTTATCAATTCTCCCTGATATGGGGGCTGGCTATATTCTCATTGCTTGCAATTTTGGGCAACACAATTGGGTCGATATTCAGCGATGATCCTGGAGTTATTTCAGTTACCGGCCTTTACCTTTCAATCGTCCCGTTAGGATATGGATTATACGGTATTTTGGTCATTGCAACCACGGCGATGAGCGTATTAAAGAAACCGATGGACTCTGCAATTGTAATAATTATCCAAACATTTATATTATATATCCCGATGGCGTATATTGGATCTTTATTGGTCGGTCTTCGGGGTGTATTTCTCTCACTTCCAATATCATATTTAGTTTCTGGAATTATTGCAAATTATGCGCTCAATCAGATTATAATTCGTAGGGAAGGCGTAATAAAATAGTGATCGATCGAAATTTAGCTCGAATGGAGGTACAAAATTGAGTGAAAATGAAGACAGATGCGACGGCGAGCAAACTGAGTGTAAAACGCTTATCGATATGAGACTGAAACCTGTGGGAATTATCAAGAACAATATTAAGGAACCATTCCTGGTTGCCGTAGGTGGCGGCCTCGAAATGCAGGGAGAACTAGATCGCACCATGGAGCATGTTCGTGAAATACGCCAATTGATTTCAGAAATCGTAATCGACGAAAGCCTGGTTGATATTCTTGATGGCGTCGAAGAGTATTCTCATCTTATTGTTTTGTATTGGGCGCATAAAGTTCCAGAAAAAAGCCGCACCTTGACGAAGGTGCATCCCATGGGCAGAAAAGATATCCCGTCGATGGGCATTTTTTCTACCTGCAGCCCTGCCCGGCCCAACCCGGTGCTCACGACGGTCGTTCGGCTATGTGGTCGAAGGGAAAACGTGCTGGAGGTCGTTGGTATGGACGCGGTTGATGGGAGCCCTGTTGTCGATATCAAGCCTTACGTTAAGGGCTTTTATCCTCAAGAGGGTGTTAAGATTCCGAAATGGATGGAACAACTCCAGAATGAAGTCGGCGAACGTAACTTGTGATAAGTGCAATTTTGGACAAGCAAACGTAAAAAGAGGACATGTCATGGGACAAACCAGAAAATACGCGGAAACCGTTACGGTTTCGTTCGGCCCAGTTGATGGACCGGTGCACACGGGGATGTGAGCAAAATTTCACGACTTAATGGCGATAGGGCCGACAATAGGATCGGGGGATAATCTGTATGAAATGGAAGATTTCATTGGGAGCGGCCATCGGGCTGCCTTTGGCAGCCGGATTGCTGATCATGATGGCTTTCAGCGTTGCAGCAGCAGTCGCTGAGTCCGAGGTAGAGGTCTACACCATGGGCGACACAACCGGCGATTGGGGCTATCCCTCTCCTTACGCCCATTACGTAAGAGGGCCGGGAATCGTCCGAATGAGCTTGATCTTCGATACCCTGGTGTGGAAGGACGACGAAGGGCGTGTTCCCGCCCTGGCAGAGAGCTGGGTGATGGAAGACGACGACGTCTTCCTCTTCAATCTGCACAAAGGGGTGACCTGGCACGATGGTGAGCCCTTCGACGCAGATGATATTGTATTCTGCATCGACTACTACAAAGAGCATCCATATCCGCTGGTGGATAGCAATATCATAGATCATGCGGAGAAGTTGGATGAGTACACCGTGAGGCTATATCTATCGAATCCATATGCTCCATTCCTCGATCAGGTGGCGGGCACCTTGCCCATACTGCCCGAGCACATCTGGAAGGACGTAGACGATCCAGCCGATTTCATAGAAGATGATGCCCTGATAGGCACAGGCCCTTATACCCTTGAGGATTACGACAAGGTACAGGGAACCTACCAGTACAGGGCCTATGAGGACTACTATCTCGGTTCTCCAAGCGTCAAGGAGATCAGATATATCAAGATATCGACATCATACGCCGCTGCTGCCCTAATGCAAGGAGCCGTCAATGCGGCGGAGATCCAGCCGGAGATGATAGATCCATTGAGGCAGAGCGGATTTGAGATACTTACCCTGCCAGAACACATGTCCATTTACAAGCTCATGATCAACCACCGGAGCGATCCCCTCTCGGACAAGAGGTTTAGGCAGGCCCTTGCTTACGCCATTGACAGGCAGAAGCTGGTGGATATCACCGCCCGAGGGTATGGATTGGCAGGAAGTCCTGGATTCATTCCCTCTGATAACGCATGGTATAATCCGGAGGTCGACGATTATTACCCGCACGACGTTCAAAAGGCAAGGGATCTTCTCCGCGAGATGGGATATGATGGTCGTGATATCGAGCTTTTGATCGTCGGCGGAAGGGTAACGGACGAGCGAATCAGCGAGCTGATAAAGGAAGACTTGGAAAGCATCGGGATCAACGTGGTGCTGCGAACCATGGACTCCAATACCATCGACTCCAAGGTCAAGGCCTGGGACTTTGATCTGGCCTTGAACTCTCATGGCGGCTTGGTCGGCGATCCCAACATCCTGGCCTTTCTCACGACCAGCTGGGACCACTTCAACAGCGCCCGATATCTGGAAGATGACGAGCTAACAGACGTTTTGGAGGCGCAGGTTGCGGAGATGGACGAGGACGCGAGGGGCGATCTGATCGATCGAGCCCAGGTTTTATATGCAGAAGACGTTCCTTCGTTGCCGCTCTATTACCCCGACTCCTTCGTTGCCCACGACGGACAGGTGAACCTCTACTACACATGGAGCGGAATCGCTTTGGGTACCCCAACAGCCCTCGGTAACAAACTCTCCTTCGTCGGCGTATGAAAGACGTCGACGCTTGAGAGCTGTCTCCATGAATTTATTTTTTTATAATTTAAAATATATTTCTCGATACCGGGCCGTTCCGCCCTTATCTTTCCTCACATCACCCTTTTCGCGTACTCCTTTGCGTAGTAGGTGAGGATCATATCGGCGCCGGCCCGCTTGATGCATGTGAGCGCCTCGATCATCGCCCTCTCGCCGTCGATCCAGCCCCTCTCAGCCGCGGCCATGATCATGGAATACTCGCCAGAGACCTGGTAGGCCGCGGTGGGCATGCCGAAGGTATCCTTCACAGCCCGGAGAACATCGAGGTATGGCATGGCAGGCTTGACCATGACCATGTCCGCGCCCTCCTCGATATCCAGCTGAACCTCCCAGAGCGCCTCGGCAAGGTTCGGCGGGTCCATCTGGTAGGTCCGCCGGTCGCCGAAGGCATAGCCCGACTCGGCCGCCTCCCTGAAGGGGCCATAGAAGGTGGAGGCGTACTTGGCGGCATAGGAGAGGATGGGGGTGTCGCCAAAGCCCTCGAGGTCGAGCGCCCCTCTGATGGCAATCACCATATGATCCATCATCCCGCTTGGAGCAACGACGTCGGCTCCGGCCCGCGCCTGGCTCACAGCCGCCTCCCCAAGCAGGGGAAGCGTCTGGTCGTTTAGCACCTCCTCTCCCGAGACGAGGCCGCAATGGCCATGGCTCGTGTACTCGCATAGGCACAGGTCGGTTATAACAACGAGGTCGCATGCCTCCTTGATCCGGGCTGTCGCCCTCTGGACGATCCCCTCTTCGTCATAAGCCCCGGTCCCAAGCTCGTCCTTATGGTCGGGAATGCCAAAGAGGATCACGGCAGGAACCCCAAGATCATCGAGGGTGCATGCCTCATCGACTGCGCTCTCCAAGCTATGTCGATACTGGCCTGGCATGGCCTCTATCGCCATCGGCACGTCCAGCCTCTCGTCAACGAAGATGGGCTGTATCATATCATCGAGCGAGAGCCGGGTCTCGGCAACCATCTCCCTCAGGCCCGGCCTCCTCAACCTGCGCATCCTTCTCATGTGTCATCATCCCCAAGCGAGAATAGCTGTCTAACAGATCGTAACAGTTCCTCGTCGCCCTGCTCCGCAGCCCTCCTCAGCTCTTTCGTGGGCACCGCGAATATCTTGTTCACAATGGAGTGGCTCATGTCCATGAGCACCTTCTGCTCGATCTCCCCCAACGTATGGTAAGCAGAGAGCTTGTTCATGGCCTTCTGGTACTCCTGCTCCTTGACCGACTGGGCCTGGCAGTAGAGCCGGGCGAGCAGATCCTCCGCCTCCCTCCTCTTGTACTTCGCCCGCAGAAGGGCCATCTCCTCGTTGATGATCGCCTCAGCCAAGTCAAGCTCCGCCATCCTCATCCTCATATTGGAGTCGCTTATGTGGCGCAAGCTGTCGATGTTATGTAGCTCCACACCCGGGACGTCGCGCGCTGCCTCGTCGACATCCCTCGGATTTGCGATATCGATGATCAATAGCTTGCTCTCTCGCCCGTTCATCGCGCTTTCGATATCGTCCCGAAGAAGGATGTAGTGCGGCGCCGATGTGGCGCTTATCACAAGGTCGGCCGTTCCTATCTGCTCCCTCATCTCCTGGTAGGGGATGGCGGTCCCGCCAAGGGATGCAGCAAGTGAGAGGGCCGTTCCAAAGCTCCGGTTGGTCACCATGAGGCTTCCTATGCCCTTTGCGACAAGGGCGCGGGATATGAGCTCGCCAGTCTCGCCTGCACCGATGACGAGGACCGAGCGTGTGCTGAGGTCTCCCAGAATCTCCTCGGCCAGGTCGACTGCTGCAGACCCCACCGAGACCGATCGCTCGTTTATGCTCGTTTCGCGTCGCACCCTCTTACCCACCTGAATGGCCTTTTTGAAGGCCGTGTCCAGCATCCATCCGGTCCGCCCTGCCTTCTTCGCGAGCGAGTAGAGCTCTTTGATCTGGCCGAGGATCTGGTCCTCTCCTAGGATCATCGACTCCATGCCGGAGGCCAGCCTGAGAAGATGCTGCAAAGACTCCTCTTGGTTCTGAAAATCGATGATGCGGGAGGAGACGCGAGCCTTCTTGGCAAGCTCGAAGAGGACCTTCTCCCCCCGAGGCGAGACCACATATATCTCCACTCGATTGCAGGTCTTGAGGACGGCGCACTCCTCCACCTGCTCCTGGCAAACCCAAGAGAGGAGAGCCTCAACATCCCCATGCCAGGCCGACTCAATCTCGCCAATGCTAGCCTTTCGGTGGGTCACCAGCATCGATGAAATCTCGCTCATCCGTTGATATCCGTTCCCGGGCCTTGATATAGGCTTTACCGTAGGACTTCCCCAAGAGCGACCAGATCTCGTCGTCGGCTAGGATCTGCCAGAGGATCTCCCTTCGCTTGGCCTGACTTTTGATGCGACCTCTCAGTAAGGGCCGAATCTCCCCGAGCAGCCGGGCCATCTGGGCGTAGCCTTCCATCTCAGCCTCAAGGCGACGGCGCAGATAGCGGGAGAACGCAGGGCTTCCGGTGGATATGGCAATGGTGATCTCGCCCTTCTTCAGAATTGAAGGGACGACGACCTCCCCTCTTCCGTCCACCCTGTTTACAAGCGCTCCAAGCGACCTTGCCCTCTCTTCGAGCAGGCTGTTCAGGCCTTTGTCATCGGTTGCAGGAATCGCGAGGAAGGCCCCGTCGAGGTGGCCTTCAGCGCCTTCGGGAAGGGAGGCGGCAACGATCCAGAGCTTGCCCTCTCGGGCGAGCTCCATGAGGCCCTCCGTGAACTCCAGGCTCACGACGACGACCTCGGCATGGTGGCAGAAAAGCCTCGCCTTTCGCTCCGCCACCTCTCCGCCACCCAAGATCACGACCTTCCTCCCCTCCATGTCGAGGAGGAGCGGCATCAGATGATCCGACGACCCGCTGCCGGATTTAAGGCCGGACTTCGGCACATCCATATCTAGGAGGAGCGGCATCGGGTGCTCCGATCCTTCGTCATGGCTCATTCTATCAGATCCGGGCGTTGGTCTTCTTGAACTCCCTCTCGCTGAAGAGCACCTGGTAATCATCGATTCCAACCCTCCTCGCCATCTCCTCAGCCATTTGAAGGCAATCCTCCTTTGACCGGGAGTGAACCATCGTGTAGAGGTTGTACGGCCAGCCATTGGCCGTCTCCCTGGAGTAACAGTGCGTAACCGAAGGGAAGCGGGCAAGGGCTCTCCCCAGACGATCCAGGCCGTCCTCAGGCGCCCTCCAGGCGATCATGGCATTTGCCACGATCCCGAGAGCCAGGTGGCCGATCGAGGCGGAAAAACGCCTCAAAACACCTGAGTCGATCAAGGCTCTCAACCTTGCAATCACCTCATCCTCGGAAATGCCCAGCTCCTCTCCGACGAGCTTGTAAGGCCTTGGTTGGAGTGGGATCCCATTCTCGCATGCCTTGAGGAGCCGCCGATCCAGGTCGTCCATGATCACGCCCTCCATCCCCATGGATCCTGGAATGGGTAGCAGTCCTTGCCCTTAGATGGGATCGTCTTCGGCTGGCTCGAGGGGTTTCCCGTGACCGAGGAATCGCTCCAGTAGTTTCCGCCGATCTCGGGCCCAAGGTCCCATTGGTTCATCCCGTTATCGACGGCATTTCCACTGAGGGGTCCGCCGTTTCGCAAGAGGACGTTATGGATTAAAACGCAGCCCTGGCAGTCGGTGAGCCCGATTCCAACGAGGCCGTTTTGGATTAGCATGTTCTCGGTCACATTGCACCCCTTTGATAGGCTCATGCGCAGGCCCTGGCGTTCGTTGCTCCGCAGCTCGTTTCCCTCGACCTCCACCCGTTCGGCCGACTGGAGGAAGATCCCCTCCCGGTTCTCCCTTGCCAGGTTATCGCTTAGCCTGGCGACGGCGAGCTGCTCGAGGGAGATCCCAACCCCTCTATTGAACGAGGCGTTATTTCCATCAACGGTGCAGCCGTTGCAACCGGAAAGCGCGATTCCGCGTTCGTTTCGAGAGGCCTTGTTCGATCGGATCTCGATCCTGTGTGACTTGGTAAGCCTAAATCCGGCGTCCTGATTAGCCCATGCGTCGCAGTCGATCACCTGGCAGGAGAGGCAGTCGAGCAGATACATCCCAATCGAGCAGTTACGCATAGCGCTGTGATCCATCTTCGCGTCTCGGCTTTTGTCCAGGCGAAGTCCATACTGAGAACAGTTGACTGCCTTGTCGTCGAGGATGGTCTCGCCTCTCGACCGGGCGATCCAGAAGCCGGTGATACATTCCTCTGCAACGTTACCTTGTAGGAGATTTCCCCCTTCCCCATCGATCAGGGAGATCCCTGTCTCGGAGCGGCGGATGCTGCAATTGAGAACTCTGCAGCCGTTGCAGTTTACGAGGAGCACGCCAGAGCTCTCGTTCACTATCGTCTGGCCTCTCACGGTCACGTTCCTGCATCCAACCAGGGTGACCTGGCCGAACTCGCCATCAACTGGGCCAAACTCGCCCCCGACCTGGCTCCCGTTCGCATTGACCAGGTAAAGGAGAGGCCGGCCGTCTGCCCTGTTGCTTTGGTCGATATCCTGGATGTAGGAGGTAACGGCCAGCCCTTCAGAGCTTGCGAGGATGGCCTGGTTCGCCTCTCCAGGCTCCACGCGAAGGTTGTATCGATTCCCCTCCATGCGGTTATCCCTGAGAACGTTATCCTCCGAGCCCTTCAGCGTTATCCCGTATGTATTGGACAGAGCGAGGTTTCCTTGGATGACGTTTCCTGGGGACGACTTGAGATAGAGCCCGTTTCCGCTATCCTTCAACAGGTTTCCCAGTACCTCGTTTTCCGTGGAGCCCTCGATATAAAGGCCGGAGATCCTTGCCCCTTGGCATGTGTTGTTGGCCAGGCGATTCTCCCGGCTATCCAGAAGCGCAGCACCTACGTTGGATTGCAAAAGGAGGTTCTTTTCAAAGGAGCAGTTGCCAACCCTCGTCGCCTCGATTGCCATGCTGCACTCCGTGATCTCGTTTGCATGGATCAGCGTCCCCTCTGAATCGTGAAGCTGCAGACCTTTTCCGAATCCCCCGGATATCGAGTTGCCGATCACCGTGGCGCCGTCAGCGCTCAGGTTGATCGCATAGGCACCGGACGCGATGCGAGAGCCCTCGATAGTGCAGTCCCTTGCTGTCACCTTCACCCCGGAGGAGCAGTTTGAGAGCGTGCAGCCAGAGAGGATCGACCTCTCGGCCTGGAGAACCACAGCAGGCTCGAGGCCGCAACCCTCTATCGAGAGGTTGGAGATGTGACAGCCAGGCGCTGCCACGCATATGGCGGTCCTTCCCCTCCCATCGAGGAGCGCCCCCGCTTCGCCCCTGATTGAGATGCTCTGATTTAAGAGCAGGTTCTCCCTGTAAACTCCTACCTTGACCAGTATCTCATCTCCTGGTCGGGCAATTGCGAGCGCAGTTCCCAGGCGGTTAATTCTCTCGTCTCCCTTGACGCCCTGCTCAACGACCAGGGTTGCGGCCTGGGATGGGATGAGGAAGGATCCCATGAGCAGGAGAAGGAGCGCCATCAGGCAGTACCGGTTCATATCGACAGACTCCAAGGATAGATACGTCACACAAGTATATATCCTCCCTCCCTTACTTCAGGCTCTTCCAGATGTGGTTGAACCTCTGAAGGGCGGTTATGTGGCTGGAGAGCATCGTCATGACGATCACCCAGCCCAATATGGGCAGCCCCTCTATCTCGCCGTGATAGAGGGCGTTTGCAAGCGTGGCAAGGAATATGGTCGTGAGCCTATCGGCCCTTCCCATCATCCCGCCGTAGTACCGGCCAAGGCGCAAGGCCTGTGCCTCGGTTCCAATGTAGCTTGTCAGCATCACGCCTACGACTGCCAGTATCCCTATCTGATAGGGCACATACCCGGCGAAGATAATCCCTATGAGGATGAGCATATCGGCGTAACGGTCTATGACATGGTCCAGAAAGTCGCCCCGAGCATCGGCTCGTCCAGTCTGCCGGGCGAGCGCGCCATCGGCAACGTCGGAGACGGCGCATAGGAGCAACATCATGGCCGCGCAGTAGAGCATCACCTCTCGCGAAGGCGATATGTAATAGAAGAGCGCAGCAAGTGCGGAGAATACCAATGAGAGCATTGTCAGCTGATTTGGGGTAATGCCGAGCCCCTCCAGGAGCACGGCCAGGGGATCAATTATCACCCTCGCCCTTCCTCGCAGGTCATCCAAGGTCAAGTTCCATCTCCTCCAGCCAGCCCATTCCACGGGGCGGAAGCTCCACCTCTCCTCTTATTGCCCTGGCAACGAGATCCGCTACCTCCTCCGGGAGGAGGCCGGTCGTATCTACCTCGTATACCCTCCGGCATATCTCCACCGCTTCCACCAGTATGACGTCCAACGCCTCGGCCTCCACGTTCTCCCTGATCTTCGCCGGAGGATATCCTCGATTTGATAGACGCCGGGATAGCTCTTTGGGATTGAGCCGGAGCACCACGGCAACCGATGCCAGGTAATGGGAGAGGTGGCCCTCGAGGATGGTCACGTCTTTAGACTCCATCTCCCCCAAGGAAGCGGCCAGGGCGTCCATGTCGGCCTCGAGACAATTCCTCTTCCGGTCCCAGCCGAAGTGGAGCCCCTCCTCCTTCACGAGTGCGTTGAGGTCGACCGTCGGATAGGGGAGGATTCGAGCAACCGTGGTCTTCCCCGTTCCCGGAGTCCCCGTCAATGCTACGAACATATCTCCCTGTAAGCCTCCAGGAATCTATCATTCTGCTCAGGAGTTCCGACGGTGACGCGAATTCGATGGTCTCCAGCATCCCTAAATGAGTAACAATCCCGGACTATGATCCCTCTTTCGAGCATCTCTCTAGCGATATCCGACGCAGGCCTCCTCGTCTCTATGTAGAGGAAGTTGCCCTGGGAGGGGTGCGCCTCCTCGATCTCTGAGAAAAGCCTCTCCCTCTCCGAGCGGATGAGGGAAACCGACCTCTCCATATATTCCATGTCTCCAAGGACGGCCTTTCCCGCGGCGACCGCGGCCACGCTCACGCCGAAGAAGGGCGGAGCTATTCTGCGATACTCCATTGCGAGCCATCCGGGCATTACCGCATAGCCGAGGCGAATCCCGGCGAGTGCGAAGGCCTTGGAGAACGTTCTTCCGACGACCAGGTTCTCATAGCTCTGCACCAGGTGGACGAGGCTCCTATCAGCGAACTCGACATATGCCTCGTCGAGGAAGACGATCCCATCCGCGCCCTCGATGATGGATATGAGGTCCTCCTCTTTGAGCCCATCGCCCGTTGGATTGTTGGGAGCGCAGATAAACATGATCTTGGCCTCACTGGCCGCTCTGACCATCTCCTCTATTGGAATGCTTAAATCCTCTTCCCTGCATATGAACCTGGGCCTTGCGCCACATGTCCTTGTCACGATCTCGTAGTAGCTGAACGTGGGCGTTACAATTGCCGAGAGGTCGCCCGGACCGAGGAAGATCCTGGCAAGCGTGTCTATCACGCCGTCCATGCCCGCCCCTATCACGATCTGCTCCACTGGGTAGCCGATGTAGCCGGAGATGGCATCCATCAGCTCTTCAGGCTCCGGGTAGAGCTCGGGGGCGACCTTGGCGAGCGCCTCTCGCACGGCAGGGGTCGGTCCGTAGGGGTTCTCGTTGCTTCCAAGCTTTACGATCCTCTCCGGGGGGATGCCGTACTTGGATGCGATCTCGTTGATGCCCCGGCCCGCGACGTAAGGCCTCAGCTTGGCAAGGTCAGGGCGGATCTTACTCCAGTATCTCTGCAAGCACTTTCACCACTCGATCGATCTGCTCTACCCCCACCACCAGTGGAGGAACCATCCTAATGGTCTCTTCCCCGGTGTTGTTGAGGAGGACACCTTTCTCCCTCGCCTGGGAGACGACATCGGCCGCCGGAATCGAGATATCGAGCCCGACCATGAGGCCAAGCCCCCTTACCTCCTTCTGCCCGAGATCCTCCAATCGGTCCCGCAGATAGGAGCCCATCTCCCTTGAGCGCTCTACAAGCCCCTCATCCTCGATCGCCCCAATGGCTGCAAGCGCTGAAGCGCATAGCAGGGGGCTGCCTGCGAATGTGGATGCGTGGTCGCCTCGCTGCAGCACGTTGGAGTACTCTTCGGATGCTAGCATCACCCCCATGGGAAGGCCCCCGGCGACAGCCTTTGCGAGCGTCATGAGATCGGGACAGACCCCGCTATGATCCTTTCCAAACCATTTACCGGTCCTTCCAAATCCGGTCTGGACCTCGTCGAAGATGAGCATGGCCCCTCTGTCGTCGCATATCTGCCTTGCAGCCCTCAAATAATCCTCGTCCGGCACGTGTACGCCTGCCTCTCCCTGCACCGGCTCGAGTATGAGGGCGGCGGTATCCCTACCGACCGCTGCCTTCAGTGCCTCGATCTCGTTATAAGGGACGAATCGGGCCTCGTTCAAGGGGCGGAATGGCTCTCGATAGGCGGGCTTGTAGGTTGTGCCAAGCGCTCCCAGAGTCCGGCCGTGGAAGCTGCCGACCGCTGCAACCAGGTCGGATGAACCCTTCGCCTTCCTGACGAGCTTCAATGCCGCTTCCACGCTCTCAGCCCCTGAGTTGCAGAAGAAGGCCTTGTCCATTCCTGACAGCTCACGCAAACGTTCCGCGAGAACGACCTGGTTCTCGATGTAGTAAAGGTTGGATGTATGGATCAGCCTCTCCACTTGTGCCTTGATCGCCTGCACAACCCGAGGGTGGCAGTGGCCCACGCTATTGACCGCGACCCCTGCAACGAAGTCCAGGTACTCGTTCCCCTCCGCATCCCACACACGGGCGCCGGATCCTCGCACGAGACATATAGGCTGTCTCGTGTAGGTGTTCATGATCGCCCTGCTCTCACGCGTCATAATCTCGCTTGTAATATCCATGCCTGACCTCTCCCTTTCTTGGCCACTATATCGAGGATCTCATCCGGCTCTCAAGATGAGACCATCGCCTCAGAGCATCCTCCTTGCGAACTGAAGGCTGGATCTGATCTGTCTCGGGACATCTCTCTCGGTCGTCTCCATGTGGCCGGGGTAGAGAGTCCTGACTTCAAGCGACGCGAGCCGCTCTATCGACCTGACGAGCTCCTCGGTGCTCCCGCCGTATAGGTCGGTCCTCCCGATATTGCCATCGGGAAATACCGTGTCCCCTGAGAATAGGATTCCCTCCTCGACCTGGAATAGGCAGATGCTTCCCAAGGAATGGCCGGGGGTGTGCAAAACGGTGAGCTTCCAGTTGCCGAGGTCAAGTACCTGCCCCTCTTCCATCGTTGCGTCCGCCTCAAAGTCAGGGGCCGACTCTCCGAAGAGGTAAGCGAGCGTGGTGAGGTCGTCTCCGAGGAGATCTGCCTCGCTCTGATGGATGAGCACCTGTGCACCTGTCGCCTCCCTCAACGCTGGGGCTCCCCCAGAATGATCATGATGGCAATGGGTGAGCACGATCATCTCCAGATCACTGGGATCCATATGCCGCCTGATATTTCTGATGACAGGCTCGGCGCGCATCCCTGTGTCCACCAGTATGGGCCTTTCCGCCATAATGAGAAAGGAGTTGCCGTCCCAGGCCCCACCGCTAACCTTATGCACTTCGACCAAACAAACACCTCACAGCCGAACTATCTCTTACGATATATTAGTTGGTACCATGACCCTGATGGAAGACGCGTTGAGGGGGAAGATCCCGGATAGTATTAGGAAGGTGGCAGAGCAGGAGCGCATAGACCCAGAGAGGCTAAGGAGGCTGGTTGCCTCCGGCAGGGTGGTGATCCCCCGAAGCGTCCATCGAGAGATCCCTCCCCTGGGCATTGGGGAGCGTCTCTCCATCAAGGTGAACCTCAACCTGGGCTCTTCAGAGTATCTGGCCGATCCGGCCGCCGAGGTCGAGAAGGCCCGCGCCGCGGTGGCCTCCGGAGCCGATACCGTGATGGATCTCTCTACAGGTGGGGAGATCGACCTCATTAGAAGAAGCGTCATGAAGGCGGTCACCGTTCCCATCGGTACCGTTCCCATCTATCAGGCTGCTAAATCCGGGGATCTCACGTCGGAGGGGTTCTTCAAGGCCTTGGAGGCGCAGGCCAGGGATGGGGTAGACTTCGTAACCGTCCACGTGGGGGTGAACCAAACCTCGCTTGAACGGCTGAAGAGGGATCCTCGCCTGCTCGGCGTCGTGAGCCGGGGTGGCTCGTTGACCTTGAAGTACATGGCAGAGTCTGGAGAGGAGAATCCCTACTACGAGGACTTTGACCACATCCTCGACATCGCCCGCGAGCATGAGCTTACCCTCAGCCTGGGCGATGGGCTCAGGCCGGGCTGCATAGAGGATTCGAGCGACAGGGCGAAGTTCATGGAGTTCATACTGCTCGGGGAGATGGTCGAGCGCTGCCGGACAGCCGGCGTCCAGGCGATGGTGGAGGGGCCTGGGCACGTTCCAGCGGACGAGATCGAGACGAGCGCAAAAGCGATGAAGCATGTTACAGGGATGGCACCTCTCTACCTTTTAGGGCCGCTTGTATGCGATATCGCTCCAGGCTACGACCACATAACGGCAGCGATTGGAGGAACCATCGCCGGCATGGCCGGGGCCGACTTCCTCTGCGCAACGACGCCGAGCGAACACCTGGACCTCCCAACGGTCGAGGATATCGTCGAGGGGACGTATGTCACGAGAATCGCAGCCCACGCAGCCGATCTGACCCGGCCCGGAGTCCAAGAGAGAGCTCGAGAATGGGATCGTCGCATGGCGCTCTCAAGGGCGGATCTGGACTGGGAAGGCCAGTTTAAAGAGGCTATCAATCCAGGGCTTGCACGGCGGATCCGCCATCGGCGCGGCGTCGACCTGGAGACCTGTACCATGTGCAGCGAGTTCTGTGCCATCCGCCTGACCAAAGAGGCCATGGAGCGAGAGCGAGCGAGGGACCAGAGGTCGTAAAGCCCTTGGGGGCCCAAGCGCCCTTTCGGCTGGGCGAACCCCCCCACTCACCTGCCGAGCTTCACGTACCCGGTGGAGCCATCGCCCACTTGGCTTCCCCTGCCGAGGACCGCCTGGGCAGTGCCGTTCTCATTCGCCAGCTGGAGGTTGGACGAATCCTGGGAGCCACTTCCAATGCTTGCGCGTCCATTACCTTGCATCGCTCGCTCGATCTCCTGGTCGACGAGCGAGGAGATGGCAAATGTCGAATCGAGAGCGGAGTCGACCTCCTCGTGCCTTTCATCCCTTGCCTGCACGGTTATCCTGTGCTCTCCGGGGGCCGCTCCGGCAGTATCCCAGATCCACAGGCAAGAGGCGGACCATCCAGTCATCGGCCGTCCATCGAGGAGGAACTTGTATGCGATCTCGTCTTCTGGATCAAATGCCGTTGCAGTCCATGTCACCCTGACCCCTGCAACCTCTGGGCCGACGAGGTCTGATGCAAGGCTCTCCAAGAGGGGCGGCAGATTGGGCTCCTCTATCGAGAAGTCCGCGTCGATCGAGTCGTCGACCTCCTCGTGCCTCTCGTCCCTTGCCTGCACAGTGACGCAATGTTCACCGACGAACCCTGCGGTCTCCCAGGTCCACTGGGAAGAGGCGGACCATTCCGTCATCGGTAGCCCATCGAGGAGGAACCTGTATGCGACCTCGTCTTCGGGATCGAATGCGTCGGCCCTCCATGTGATCCTCGTCCCCTCGATCTCGGGGCTTACAGGGTCTGAAGAAAGGCTCTTCAAGACAGGCGGAATGTTTGCGACTGCGATCTTATAGGTTGCATTCATGCCGCAATCGTAAATACCGCCAGTTGAGTGCGACAGATCCTTGGCCTGGACGGATACGATATGCTCTCCAGGGGCAGCTTTCGCGGTATCCCATGCCCACTCAGGCGAGCCGGACCATATCGTCATCGGTAGCCCATCGAGGAGGAACCTGTAAAGCAAAAGGGCCTCTGGATCCGAGGGAGACGCAGTCCACGTCACCCTCACACCCGGGGCCTGGGGGCTCTCATAGTCCGATATAAGCGATTGGATCGAGACGGGCGTGCTCGCCGTATTCAGCGTGAAGCTTGCCCCCATCTCGGAATAGTGCTCGTCGTGGAGGCCGTCCCTTGCCTGCACGGAGATCCTGTGTTCGCCGGAAAGCCCATCAGTCATCCAAGTCCATGAGCTCGA
>JAFGMR010000072.1 GCA_016927425.1 Methanotrichaceae archaeon
AGCTTGGGAAGCTCATGTCCTAACCCCTGGACCACAGCCGCACGAAAGCGCCTATGCCTTTCGTTGAAGATAAAGCTTGTGCTACCCTTTATTCGATCCCCGGCGAATCCCCAATCGGGGTTTAAGGCGGCTCTCCAGCGCTCAGATCTTGCGAGCGACCGCATACTTCATCCCCAATCGATGCAACCGAGGGATCATGATAACCTTCCACAAGTTCAGCCCTCCCCCCTTCGAGGTGGTCGAGAGAAAGGGGATAGGCCATCCAGACAGCCTTGCAGACGGCATATCGGAGGCGATCTCCAGGGACCTCTCCCGCGCCTATCTGGAGGAGCATGGGGAGATCTTGCATCACAACGTCGACAAGGTCCTGATCATCGGCGGGTGCGCGCATCCGACCTTCGGAGGCGGACGATTGATCGATCCGCCAACCGTCATCGTCGGCGGCAGAGCCACGGTGCCGGAAGGCCGGTCCCTCGACGAGATCATCTACAAGGCGACTTCCTCCCATCTGAAGAGCACCGTCCCGGGCCTATCCGACTTCCGGGTGGAGCCTCGAACCCGCGAGGGTGCGCCTGAGCTTCGCCGGCTCATCGGGCGGGGAGCGAACGATACCTCGATCGGCGTCGGCTACGCCCCCTTGAACCCCGTCGAGGAGGTCGTAAAGGACCTGGAGGTGCTGATTCGAAAGGTCCGCGGGGTCGGCCAGGACACGAAGGTCATGGCGGTTCGCCGGGGCGAGGAGCTGGGCCTCGTCGTCGCTGCAGCGATGGTCTCCTCCGAGATCGCATCCTTGGAAGAATACATGGAGGCCAAGGAGAGGGTGAGGGATGCGGTGCTATCGAGGGTGGATGCAGAGGTCGTCGTAAACGCTGCAGACGAGGGCGAGAACATATTCCTCACGGTGACGGGAACATCGGCCGAGATGGGGGATGACGGCGCCACAGGCAGGGGAAACCGCGTAAACGGCCTGATAACCCCCATGAGGCCTATGACCATGGAGGCGGTTGCTGGAAAGAACCCGGTGAGCCATGTTGGAAAGATCTATAACGTCATTGCAGAGCGCGCAGCCGAGGAGGTGGCGGAGCTCGAAGGCGTGGAGGAGTCCTACGTCACACTGGTATCGCAGATAGGCGCTCCGCTTGGCAAGCCCCTCCTCCGCGGATGCAGGATCGCCGCAGCCGGGGGGGATCGCTCAATCATCTCCTCCCAAGCGGAATCCATCATAGGCTATTGGCTGGAGAGGGTGGAAGATTTGGCTCTGGAGTTCGTTGCAGGGAGAATAGAGGTCTGCTAGGGGCGATGCAGGGGCGAAGGACGAGGCTCTACCTCTTCAGCCCTGCTGCGCCTCCTTCTTTGCCATCTTCAGCCTCTGCTTTGCAGTGTATCCCGTTGCCTTCTCGAGGAAATTTCGAAAGCGGTGGTTGGTATCCAAGATCTCTGCGTCGTCCGCTTCTGGATTCGCCTCGGTGACAACGTTCATCTTCTTTCCATCCAGCCGTACGGTGATGCTCTTGAGCGCGCCGTAGCTAAGGTGGAGATCATCCCCTTCCCGGCTAATCTGGCCGGGAAACTCCTCTTTTAGGGCCTCCTGGATGCGCTCCAGGTCGGGGCGAAAGCCCCTCTTAAGTGAATACTCCATGAGGGGGGGTGGTCTCTATTGCAGTATAGATCTTTCGAGCGATGGAAGCCGTGCTTAGAGCTTTGCGAAGGCGGCAGCGCTTCCCAGCTCCTCCTCTATTCTCAATAGCTGGTTGTACTTGGCGTTTCGCTCGCTTCGGGCAGGCGCTCCGGTCTTGAGCAGCTCCGCTCCAAGGGCAACGGCCACATCTGCGAGCGCCGAGTCCTCGGTCTCTGCGGAGCGATGGCTTGCCATGACCTTGTATCCCGCTCTAAAGGCCATTCTCGCGGCGTCGAAGGCCTCGGAGACGGAGCCTATCTGATTGAGCTTTAAGAGCAGGGCGTTTGTGGCACCCATCCGGATCCCCTTCTCAAGCCTCGATATGTTCGTGACGTATAGGTCGTCTCCTACGATGATAGTCCCGGGAAGCCGCTTCGTCAGGGCTGCGAAGTCGTCGTAGGCCTCCTCTTCGAATGGATCTTCGATCAGGATTATGGGGTAGGTTGCGACGAGATCCGCGTAGAAGTCGACCATCTCCCCAGGCGAGAGGCGGTCTCCATCAACAGAGTAGCCGCCGTCCAGGTAGAAGCTGGATGCCGCGGCGTCGAGGCCGATCTTCACCTCCTCTGAGTAGCCGCTTGCATCGAGGGCGGCCATGATCGCGTCGAGGGCCTCGCCGGTCTTCGTAAGCGGGGGTGCGTATCCTCCCTCGAAGCCGACGTTCGTTGCGCCTGCGCCATAGCGACCCTTGAGGATGTTTCCCAGCGTGTGATATGTCTCTGCGGCCATGCGCAGCCCCTCGGAGAACCGTTTGGCTTCGATGGGAAGGATCATGAACTCCTGGATGGAGAGATCGTTTCCTGCGTGCTGGCCCCCGTTGAGGACGTTGAGCGAAGGGACGGGCAGGCGGCAGGTGTTCACCCCTCCAAGGTATCGATATAGGGGCATGCCCAGCGAGCTCGCCGCGGCCTTTGCAACGGCGAGGGATACGCCCAAGATGGCGTTTGCCCCGAGGACGGACTTGTTTGGAGTGCCGTCGAGCTCGATCATCAGTTGGTCGATGGAGCGCTGGTCCAAGGAGTTTGTCCCCATTAGCTTTGGAGCGATGACGTTGTTCACATTATCGACCGCCTTCAGGACGCCCTTGCCGCCATAACGATCTCCACCATCCCTCAGCTCGAGAGCCTCATGGGTTCCGGTCGAGGCTCCCGAAGGGACGGCAGCTCGGCCAAAGCCGCAACAAGTGCATATGTCTACCTCTACGGTGGGATTGCCCCGGGAGTCCAGGATCTCACGGGCGTGTATCTTCTCGATCTCCATTGACATGATCTATCACAAATCCCTAATCATCGGCAGTTTATTTAACATTGGCGAGGGGCGAGGGGCGATTGCCTTATTTGCAGATCATAGATCGATGGGCGGCTCGATTTGATCATAATGATGTTATTCGATTGAGGCTTCTTGCTTGAGATAACGATTAAGATGTATGAGCCGCCATGAGGGGGGTTGGTAGATTACATGGGGTCGAAGCAGATGGAGTACACTGAGAAGGTGATGGATCATTTCATGAATCCACGCAACGTCGGCCTGATGGAAGATCCCGACGGTCACGGAAAGGTCGGAAATCCGGTATGTGGGGATGTGATGGAGATCTTCATTAAGGTTGAGGACGATGTCATAAAGGATGTCAAGTTTCGCACGTTCGGATGCGCTGCCGCCATCGCTACGAGCAGCATGACGACTGAGATGATAAAGGGAAAGACACTGGATGAGGCGATGCATCTATCCCGAGACGACGTGGCTCGTGCGCTCGGCGGCCTTCCACCCCAGAAGCTGCACTGTTCCAATCTGGCCGCAGACGCCCTGCACGATGCGATAAAGGATTATCGCAGTCGAGGGGGGGATGGTATCGATCGGATCTCTTGATGGCCATGAAGATGGGATCCAAGCCGAGTGGCCTCCTCATCGCTTTGGAGATGTCCAGAGGTGGTGTTGGTCAATCTCCTCCAAATTTAATATATTTTAATTTAAATTTTCTGATGGTCGTACGAAATCCTTATATAGAACTTCAAACTGCCTAATCAACAAAATGGTTATGGAGGACTGGCATTGGCTGGTTTGAGCGGTTACCCAATTATCGTTTTAAAGGAAGGACATAAGCGTGAGTCGGGCAAGGAGGCCCAGCACAAGAACATCACGGTCGCTCGAGCGGTGGCCGAGTCTGTGCGTAGCTCCTTGGGCCCCAAGGGCATGGACAAGATGCTAATCAGCAACTCCGGAGATGCTGTGATCACCAACGATGGGGCAACGATCCTCTGGGAGATGAACGTGGACAATCCCGTTGGCAAGATGATCGTGGAGGTAGCGAGAGCCCAGGATGACGAGGTTGGGGATGGCACGACCACAGCGGTGATCATCGCAGGCGAGCTGTTGAAGGAGGCCGAGGCCCTCATCGATCAGGGCGTCCATCCGACGATGATCGTCCAGGGCTACAGACAGGCTCAGGCTCAGGCGAGCAAGGTGCTCGATGAGATGGCGGTCCCGGTCAAACGCGAGGATCGGGCAATGCTCGAGCGAATAGCCCAGACGGCCATGACCGGCAAGGGCATAGAGTCCATGAAGGGGAAGCTCTCCGGAATCGGCGTGGATGCCGCCCTCGCGGTGGAGGAGAACGGCAAGGTGGACGTTGAGCATCGGATCAAGACGATAAAGATCATCGGAGGCTCTTTGGAGGACTCCCAGCTGAACTTGGGCGTGGTGTTGGATAAAGAGCGTCTCAATCCCTCGATGCCTCGGCAGGTGTCGGATGCAGCAATAGTCCTCCTCGATGGAACCCTCGAGCTCAAGAAGCTAGGCACCGATGCCAAGATCAAGATCACCGAGGCCACGGAGCTCAGGAGCTTCAAGGAGGGCGAGGAGACGATACTCGCTGGCCTCGTGGAGCACTTGTCTCGAATGGGGGCGAACGTAGTCTTCTGTCAGAAGGGCATAGGGCTTACTGCATCTCACTTCCTAGCCAAGCATGGCATAATGGCTGCAAGGCGCATCAGCGATGAGGATATGAAGATGCTCGCCTTGGCGACGGGCGCTAAAATCGTGGGCGATGCGATGCAGCTCGGCGAGGCAGACCTCGGCCGTGCCGATCTCGTGGAGGAGCGGAAAGTCGGCAAGGAGAAGAGCATGATCTTCATTGAGGGATGCCAGAACCCCAAGGCTGTATCCATAATCATCAGAGGCGTCTCAGAGATCTATCTGGATGAGATCGAGAGGGCGCTTAACGACGCCCTCGAGGTAGTCGGAGACGTGATCACCTACGGCAAGGTGGTCCCAGGAGGAGGCGCTCCGGAGGTTGAGGTTGCAGAGCGGGTAAGGCAATACGCAGCGACCCTCACCGGCCGTAACCAGCTTGCTGCAATGGCCTTCGCCAAGGCCATGGAGTCCATTCCAGTGACATTGGCCGAGAACGCTGGACACAATGCAGTGGACTGCCTGGTCTCGCTGCGATCAGCACATGGCCAGGGGAACAAGAGCCATGGACTCGATTTTATGAGCGGAAAGCCCGTGGACATGATGGAACTGGGAGTTGTGGAGCCTCTCGCAGTCAAGCAGCAGGCCATCAAGTCCGCGACCGAGGCTGCCACAATGGTGCTCAGAATAGATGATGTTCTCGCAGCCGAGAGGAAGGAGATGACCCCTGGCCCAGGCCAGAGCCCCCATGACTACACAAGGATGGGCTAAGGTTTGCGGCCCCCTTGCGGGGGCCTCTCTCCTCTTAAACGCCGAGGCAGATAAGGGATCGATTGGAGCACTCTGGAGGACTTAGCCTTATGGCGAGGAAGACTGACCCTGAGAGGGCGCAAGAGGCTTGCGAAGATGAGCAGGCGGCCTTGGATCGGGGTGAAGGCGATTTTGGGGAGGAGATAGCTCCCTCCAAGGTGGCTCGAGAGGAGCTTGAGCGTCAGCTTGAGGAGGCCAAGACGCAGTCAAAGGAGCGTCTGGACCAGTTGCTCAGGTGTCAGGCCGACATGGAGAACGCCTTGAAGAGGGCGGCTCGTGAACGGCAGGAGATGTCCAAGTACGCCTCGGAGCGTATTATAACCAGGCTCCTTGGCATTCTCGATAGCCTCGAGGAGGCGGCAAAGCACGACGCAGGATCCAAGGTCCTTTTAAACCAGTTCATGGACGTGATGAGGGGAGAAGGCCTATCTCCAATCGATGCGATTGGCAGGAAGTTCGATCCCAACTTCCATGAGGCCATGATGTGCGTCTCTTCAGATGAGCTGGACGATGATTACGTCGCCCAGGAGTTCCAGAGGGGCTATACCCTCCACTCCAAAGTCATCCGCACCTCCAAGGTTGCTGTGGCTAAGAGACAATAAACATTAAATATTTACAATGTGCTTATTATGATTGGTTTGAGGAAGTGGTAACTTGGCTAAGATTATAGGAATAGATCTGGGAACCAGCAACTCTGCGGCAGCGGTGCTCATGGCCGGAAGGCCTACGATCATCCCCAGCGCAGAGGGTACCAGCCTGGGCGGAAAGGCATTTCCATCCTATGTGGCCTTCACCAAGGAAGGCCAGGTGCTTGTGGGTGAGCCGGCCAAGAGACAATCGGTGACCAATCCCGAGGGTACGATCACCGGAATCAAGCGAAAGATGGGCACGGACTACAAGGTTCGGGTCTATAACAAGGAGTATAGCCCCGAGGAGGTCTCTGCCCAGATACTGAGGAAGATCAAGCAGGATGCCGAGGCACATCTCGGCGACAAGGTTGATCAGGCGGTCATCACGGTCCCCGCCTACTTCAATGACAACCAGAGGCAGGCCACGAAGGATGCGGGAACAATCGCCGGCCTGAACGTTATGCGCATCATAAACGAGCCAACCGCCGCAGCACTTGCCTATGGTCTGGACAAGAAAGGCGACCAGAAGCTTATGGTCTTCGACCTTGGCGGAGGCACCCTCGACGTTACGATAATGGAGATCGGCGAGGGCGTGTTCGAGGTTCGCTCAACGAGCGGGGACACACAGCTCGGCGGCAGGGATATGGACGAGCGGCTGATGGACTACATTCTGGAGAAGTTCAAGCAGGAGTCCGGGGTCGACCTGCGCAAGGATTCGATGGCCATGCAGAGGTTGAGAGAGGCCACGGAGGTTGCGAAGATCGAGCTCTCATCCGTTCCCCAGACCAACCTGAACCTGCCCTACATAACGGCCGACACTTCAGGACCCAAACATCTATCGATGACGATCAGCCGGGCCAAGCTCGAGGAGCTGATCCGCGACGTGCTCGAGAGGTGCAAGGGGCCGATGATCCAGGCCCTCAGCGACTCCAAGCTCGAGAAGTCCGAGGTCGATCGCATCATACTGGTGGGCGGTCCCACTCGAATGCCGGTTGTGCAGAGCTTCGTCAAGGACTTCATGAACAAGGATGCAGAGCGTGGCGTCGACCCGATGGAGTGCGTCGCAATGGGCGCGGCAATCCAAGCGGGCGTCCTGGGCGGCGAGGTCAAGGACCTCCTACTGCTCGACGTAACCCCTCTGAGCTTAGGGATAGAGACCCTGGGCGCGGTCACAACGAAGTTGATCGAGAGGAATACAACGATTCCCACCAGAAAGAGCCAGATCTTCACGACGGCTGCCGACAATCAGACGCAGGTGGAGATAAATGTGCTCCAGGGTGAGAGGCAGTTTGCCCACGACAACATCTCCTTGGGCAGGTTTGCCCTGACAGGCATTCCTCCCGCGCCACGAGGCATACCACAGATCGAGGTTACCTTCGATATCGACGCAAACGGCATCATCCACGTCTCCGCGAAGGATATGGCGACGGGCAAGGCTCAGACCATCACCATCACAGCCCCTCACAAGCTGGGCAAGGATGAGATCGATCGTAAGATCAAGGAGGCTGAGAAGTACGCCGAGGAGGATGCCGCGCGCCGCGAGGAGATCGAGACCCGGAACCAGGCCGATACGATGGTCTACAGCTCCGAAAAGATGCTGAAGGAAGCCGGGGATATCGCGACAAGCGATCAGAAGGAGAAGATCGAGAAGGGCATAGCCGATCTTAAGGAGGCCTTGGCAGGGACCGATATAGAGGCTGTCAAGTCCAAGATGGAGGCGCTCCAGAACGCCGTCTACGAGCTCTCCACGGCCATGTACCAGCGAGCCGCCCAAGAGGCCCAGAAGGCGTCTGGAGGGGGAGCTCAGCAGGGTGGGTCGGAGTCATCCTCCGAGCAGGACCAGACCTTCGATGCCGACTACGAGGTCGTAAACGAGGAGAAGAAGTAGCCGCCAATTGCAACCGATTTAGGAGATCGAGATGCCGGATAAGAGGGACTACTACGACGTCCTTGGCGTATCCAAGGACGCCGGAGACAAGGAGGTCAAGAGCGCCTATAGGAAGCTGGCGATGAAGTATCATCCAGACCGCTCCGACGCCCCCGATGCCGAGGAGCGGTTCAAGGAGATCTCGGAAGCCTATGCGGTTCTCTCCGATCCTCAGAAGAGAAGGCAATACGACCAGTTCGGTCACTCCGGCATCTCAGGCCAGTACTCACAGGAGGATCTCTTCCGGGGAGTCGACTTCGAGGATCTGCTGCGAGGCTTCGGCGGCGGTGGCAGCATCTTCGACATGTTCTTCGGCGGCGGTGGCGGAAGTCGCGGCCCGTCGAGGGGAAGGGATCTGCGCTTCGACCTCGACCTGTCGCTCGAGGAGGCGGCCTCTGGGCATGAGACCACCATCCAGGTTCCCCGTTCAGAGAATTGCCCAACCTGCAATGGCTCGGGCGCAAGGCCCGGGACAAATCCGGCTAGTTGCGGAAACTGTCACGGCTCAGGCCATATTACCCGCGCCCAGCAAACGCCATTTGGCCAGATGATCTCCTCGACGACCTGCCCCAAGTGCGGCGGCAGAGGCCAGATAATCACCTCCCCTTGCGAGGACTGCAATGGGTCGGGAAGGGTCCGCCGAGTGAGAAGGATAAACGTGAAGATCCCTGCCGGCGTAGAGTCAGGCCAGCATCTCAAGCTGCGTGGCCAGGGGGAGGCAGGCCCTGTCGGTTCAGGCGGATCGGCTCCTTCCGGAGACCTCTACGTCTTCGTGAACGTGAGGCCGCATCCTGTCTTTCGAAGGATCGACGACGACCTCCTCCAGGAGTCCCACGTCAGCATCACCCAGGCAGCCCTTGGAACGGATCTGGAGGTGCCGACCCTTGATGGGAGGGCCAAGATCAAGGTCCCTCCGGGCACCCAGAGCGGCACGGTCTTTCGCCTGCGAGGCAAGGGCATGCCCAGCCTTCATGGCGGGACCGGCGACATGCACGTCAAGCTGAACCTGCGAACTCCAACCAATCTCACATCCCGCCAGCGCCAGCTTCTCGAGGAGCTCGCAAGGGAGTTTGGAGAGCAGAAGCAGGGGAAGAGCTTCATCGACAAGATCGTCGACGAGGTGAAGGGCGCGGTACAGTAGCGGCAGGATCTGGGAATCAAAGCGAGGGGATCGCGGAGTTTGGGAAAAAATAGTTGCCCGGCCGGCTACTTCACGAGCACCATCGGCACTCCGCAGCAGACAAGCTTGCCGTAGCTTGCCTCCTTGACCTCGACTACGTTTCCGCATTTTTCGCACTTGTATATCTCTCCCACCTGGGTCATGACCGATCACCTCCAAGATATTCTACGATATATTCGTCCCTCATCGTTAATCATGGTTACCCCTCGTCCATATCCCCTTTGGAGACCTGAGGGCCAGATCCCCTCCGGCGCAGATAGATCGTCTGCGTTGGGTAGGCGATCTCCACTCCGAGATCCTCGAGCAAGGCCATGATCGAGAGGTTGAACTCCTCTCTAACGGCCAAAAATTCGTCCCAGACGGTCGTCTTTGTGAAGCAGTAGATGAATATCCCAAGCGACGAGTCGCCGAAATCGGTGAAGTGCACCATATAGAAGTTGTGATCGAACCGGGAGTCCTCCTTGATGATCGCCTTGATCCCATCGACTGCCTCTATCATCTGGGCTCGGGTTGTCTCGTAGGAGACGCCGAGGGTGAAGTTGATCCTGCGCTTCTTCATCCTCGTGAAGTTCACTATATCCGACTTGATGAACCGGCTGTTTGGAACGGTCACGAGGGCCTGGTCGAATCGTTTAATCTTGGTTGACCGGAGACCGATATCCTCGACCGTTCCCTCCACACCATCGACCGATATCCAGTCCCCCAGCTGAAAGGCTCGATCGGAGAAGACCGTGATCGATCCGAATATGTTGCTCACCGTCTCCTGGGCGGCGAGGGCAAGCGCGAGGTAGCCGATCCCGAGGCCCGCTATGAGGGTGGTCACGTTCCAGCCAAGCGTCTGAACAATTGATAGGACGGTAAATATCACGGCACCAATCTTCAGGCTCTTGATGATCAAGGGAACGAGCTGCTCATCGAGCCTGGTCTCGGTTCTAAGAGTGATCTTGTGGAGATAGTACCCCAGGAGATCGATGAGGTTGAGCAGCAGGTAGAGGGCGACCACTGCAAAGCCCAGGAAGAAGATCGAGTCGATGATCCCTGAAAGGTTCAGCCCGCCTGCCTCTTCCGGGAGGTGGAGGGAGTCGACTGCGAGATAGCCGCCGGCGATCAGCACCAGATAGCTCACCGGGCCGATCAATGCCTTGACAAGGATGTTGTCGAGCTCCGTGCTAGTCTTGCCTGCCAACCGGGCTAGCTCCTTTTCCAGGAGGTAGAGGGCGAGGCGGCGAGTGGCGAGCGTGAGCAGTATGATCAGGAAGAATATGGCAACGTCCTCGGCGGATATGTGGAGGGAGAAGCTGGACAGTCCTTCCAGCGGTCCGAGCAAGTCCCCTAACATGGGCGTTGCGTATCTTGCTTATCGCCTAATAGCTTTTCCCCCGAGCCGGAGGAAGCGCTCATTTTTGGGGATGTAGATCGTCTTCCCCGGGGATGGAGGCGGGTCCGTCGCATGGAAGACGTCCATGATCCTGGCGGGCTCATGCAAAAAAGAAGAAAAACGGCGTCTAGCGATTCTCTCTTGGAAGACGCAGTTCTTCGCTGAATTGTGTCGGCAGGGATCATCGTTCAGATTGAACTTATTGCCAACGTTGGCAGGTTTAAATTTGATGAAGGCGCTATATCTGAGCTTGTATGTGCCCCTAAAGCATGTAATTTAAGGGGAAATATTAGCGTTCATTCGCGTTCATTCGTGGTTGAAGTAGGTAAAGATACGTCCCCCCATATAAAACGACGAAGGGTCTGAGGAATATCGGCCACCACTCGGGCGCCGGCCCCCGGGCTCATCTCCTCTCCTCGGCCGTTTCGAGCACATGGATATCGAGGCCGATCTCCAGCCAGGCCCAGGCCCAGATCACGGCCTCGAACGACCGGATCAGATCTCCTTGATCGAGGAAGTACCTGGCATCGGAGATGTATGCCTTGATGTTCTCGAGATACCGCTCCTCGCCGCAGGTAATCCCTTCGAGCCTCTCCTCAGCGAGGCCGAGCCACTTGAGGGTCTCATCCCGAAGCCTCTCATCGAGGTCCGTCTCATCGCTCATCCCATCAAGCCCGCCTTGTGCATCGAGTGAGAACCGGAACCTCTACCGGCGATAGGTCTCCTCCACCTTGGTAACACCCCTCTCTCCAACCTCCACTCGGACCATCGTCTTGATCCCATGGCCTTTTGCAGAAAGCCTCTCCGCACCGTCGCCCCTCTCGATTACGACCACGAGGTCTTTTACGATTGCTCCTGCTGCCTTGAGCGCATCGAGGGTTGCAAGGGCCGTTCCCCCCGTGCTCACAACGTCGTCGACTACGATCACCCTGTCCCCTTTCTCGATCCCGTTTAGGAAGAGTTCTGATTTCGAGTAGCCAGTCACCTGGCTGATCTCGATCTCCCCAGGAAGGCCGTATTTACGCTTTCGGATGATCACAAGCGGTATGTCGGTTGCAAGCGAGAGGGCCATCCCAATGGGGATTCCCATGGCCTCGATCGTCACGATCTTGTCGACGTCCATATCTGCCATGCGGATGATCTGGCTTATGACCTCCCTGATCAACGACGGCTTGACCTGTGGGACGCCGTCGGTGATGGGGTGGATGAAGTAGTGGTACTCGCCCCTCTTGTAGACAGGGGCTTCCAGAAGCGACTTTTTTAGGATCTCCAGCAGTGCAATCCCTCCGGCTGCATTTCGGCGGCCTTTCGGCTTAAATATATCGGCGTTGCCCCGACGCCCCACCTCATAGGTCCGGCGTATTTTTTATATACTAACGAAGATAAAAGAAACCTCTAAATAAGAAGGATGCGGAGTTGTCTCTACAAGAGGGTGTAAAAGATATGAGCGATGGGGAATCCCTTCGGCTGAAGGTTGCCGAGGCTGATCAGAGGGATGTGGGAAAGGGCATAGCCCGGGCGGGCGAGGAGTACATGGGGAAGGTAGGCCTGCGACCCCTTGACGTCGTCGAGGTCAGGGGATCGAGGACGACCGCCGCCCTTGTCGTCAGCGCCTATGCTGCAGACCAGGGCCTCGATATCATCAGGATGGACGGCCTGATCCGGTCCAATGCCGGGACGAGCATCGGCCAGTACGTGGAGCTGAGGAGGGCCGACTGGTCCGATGCAAAGCACGTGACCCTTGCCCCGGTCACGAAGGGCATGCAGATCTTCGCCCCGGGCGAGGTACTGACAAAGGTCTTCCAGGGCCGTCCGGTCTGCAAAGGCGACGTCATCTCCACGACGAGCGTAAGAAGGCCTCCGAACACATCTTTCGGCCGCGATACGATGTTCGAGGAGATCTTTCGCGGATTCATCGGGGCTCAGGCTTTCGGTCTCGGTGAGATCAAGCTCAGGGTCATCTCGACGACGCCCGGGGGGATCGTCAAGATCACCGAAGCAACGGAGGTCGAGCTCCTCCCCCAGGCTGTGGAGATATCTGAGAGATCGGTTCCCTCTGTCTGCTACGAGGACGTCGGAGGAATAAAGCAGGCGATCGGCAAGGTTAGGGAGATGATCGAGCTTCCCCTCAAGCATCCGGAGCTCTTCGACCGGCTGGGTATCGATCCGCCAAAGGGGGTCTTGCTCCACGGACCGCCGGGTACCGGAAAGACGATGCTTGCAAAGGCCGTTGCAAACGAGAGCGACTCCTACTTCATATCGATAAACGGCCCTGAGATCATGTCCAAGTACTACGGGGAGAGCGAGAAAGCCTTAAGGGATCTCTTCGAGGAGGCTGAGAAGAACACGCCTGCGATCATCTTTCTCGATGAGCTCGACTCGATTGCTCCGAAGCGAGGCGAGGTGACGGGCGAGGTCGAGCGCCGCGTGGTGGCCCAGCTCCTCTCCCTGATGGACGGGCTTACCGAGCGAAAGAACGTGATCGTCATCGGCTCGACTAACAGGCCTGAAGCCCTCGATATGGCTCTTCGCCGCCCGGGCCGATTCGATCGCGAGATCGAGCTCGGCGTTCCCGACTTCGATGGAAGGCGCGAGATCTTCCAGATCCACACGAGGGGCATGCCGCTTTCAGAAGACGTCGACATAGACGAGTTTGCCGAGCTCACATACGGCTTCGTGGGGGCCGATATCGCAGCAGTCTCCAGGGAGGCTGCCATGAACTCGCTTCGCAGGGTCCTTCCCGAGATCGACCTCGACGAGCCAACGATCCCCGAAGAGATACTCGACCGGCTCGTCGTCCACAAGGAGGATTTCGAGGCAGCGCTTCGGGAGATCCAGCCCTCGGCAATGCGAGAGATCATGATCGAGGTTCCAAAGGTCACCTGGGGGGATGTAGGCGGACTCGAGGGGGTAAAGCAGCTCCTCGTCGAGGCTGTGGAGTGGCCTCTCAGAAACGCCGAGAGCTTCAAGCGGCTTGGGATCGACGCCCCCAAGGGGGTCCTCCTCTACGGGCCACCAGGCACTGGAAAGACGATGCTTGCAAAGGCCGTTGCCAACGAGAGCGATTCCAACTTCATAACGGCAAAGGGAAGCGCGCTTCTCTCCAAGTGGTATGGAGAGAGCGAGAAGCGCGTAGAAGAGATCTTCAAAAAGGCAAGGCAGGTGGCCCCGGCGATCATCTTCCTCGACGAGCTCGACGCCCTCGTTCCCGTCCGGGGCGGAGGCGCGGGCGAGCCTCATGTGACGGAGCGCGTCGTAAACCAGCTCTTGAGCGAGATGGACGGCCTCGAGGAGCTCCATGGAGTAGTCGTAATCGGTGCTACCAACAGGCCGGATATCGTCGATCCAGCTCTCCTTCGGCCAGGGCGCTTCGATGAGCTGATCATGGTCCCCGTTCCAGACTCCGCCTCCCGGAAGAAGATATTCGAGGTCCACCTAAAGTCCATGCCCCTCTCCTCGGATGTTGAAGTCGACGAGCTGGTGAAGCTCTCCAGCAACTACACGGGAGCGGACATTGCGGCTGTCTGCAGGAAGGCCGGGCGCATGGCTCTTCGGGAGGAGATGAGCGCAACGGAAGTGCGCCAGAAGCACTTCCTTGCCGCAATGGAGGAGATAGGGCCGTCGGTTACTCCTGATACGCAGAAGTACTACTCAAAGCTAGGAGAGGCTCTTCGAAAGAAGGCATCCCGGGAGATCGAGAGAGGAGATATGTACGCCTGAGGCCACAGATGGCCCCTCTCGTCCCCCAGGCGTAATCCGAAAGCCGAAATATCCCATTTGGCTCTTCGCCCTTTAGCATGGGTGAAACAGAAGATGAGAAGGAGTCTCGAATTCCCAGTGCCCTCCCCCTTGTCATCTTCGGGAACGCCTGGACCGGGCATCTAGGCGACCTTTGCCGAATGCCCACGATAGAGGCTTCCCTTTTCTTGGAAAATCCCCTTATGCCTTCCATTCGCCGATCCTGGTTCTAACAGGCTCCAGGATCTCTATGAGGTATAACGCTGCGGCCTTCTTCATATCCATCGGGTGGAGGACTCCGCCCTTGAAATCGGCCTCCATATCCACATACTTCGAGTAGACGACGTCTCCTCCGAACTTGGCAGGCCTTCTGACAACGATCTCTTCTACGCGCGGGAATATGTGGTACTTGAAGATCTCGGTTATCGGGTTGTCCTCAGTCACCTTCGCAGGACAGAACGCGGCCATGATCTTCTTCTCGATATCGATTGCCGGCTCGTCCACTGAGATGTTGTTTCCTTTCGACGATGACATCTTCTTTCCGTCAAGCCCGGGGATCAGGGGCGTATGAAGGCATACGGGGGCGGGCATGCCCATTCGCGGCAGCTCCTCCCTTGCGAGCATGTGGATCTTTCGCTGATCGATTCCGCCGACTGCGAGATCCACCCTGAGATCAGCAATATCCACTGCCTGCATCAAAGGATAGATCATCTGAGATACCATGGGGTTCTCGGCGCTACGGCTGACCTCGTCCATGCTCCGACGAGCCCTGTTGAGTGTTGTGTTCCTGGCCATCTGGAGGACCTTTATCACATATTCGGGCTTGAGCTGGTAGTCGGTTCCATAAATGAACTCGGTCCTCTCGGGATCGAGCCCGAGCGCCATGAAGCACTCCCTGTTGTAGTCCGCGGTTCTTCGGACCTCTTCGAGGCTTCCCTTCTCGTTCAGGTAGGCGTGCAGGTCGGCTAGCAGCACCACCACGTCGAATCCCGCCTTCTGCAGGTCGATTAGCTTGTTCGCTGTGAGCATGTGGCCCAGGTGAACCTTGCCGCTGGTCTCGTATCCAACATAGGCCCGGGGATGTCCCTCTCCATCCAGCAGGTCTTCGAGCTCTTTTTGCGTTACGATCTCCTCAGCGTTCCTGACCACAAGCTCCAGCCTATCCAATGGGTATCACCAGACCCCCAGTAGCGGAGGGAGTTTTAACGCTTTTGGTATGCGGGGACAGCTATTTACGTAAGGCAGGGCTAGAGGAGGTTTATGAGCTATGGAAGGAGAAGCAGAAGGATCCCCATAAGGGATGGTCAATTGCGAAACATCCTCTTGATAATAGGGGCAGTTCTCATAGTGGCCCTTCTGTGGGGCCCCCTCTGGTTCCTGGCCCGGTTGTTGCTCTTCGCCCTGGTTGTGTACATCGTCTACCAGCTCTTGAAGGGCCGCCTATAGAGATCGCCTGAGCCATTCGGAGATCCTCTGCCGTGTTCAGGTTGAAGAAGGTCAGGAGCTCTCGATCCAGGGATCGTAATGCCTCAGAGTCCACGTAGTTGACATTCAGCCTCGATAGCGGCGCAGAGATCCTGCGCTCGCCCTCGTCAAGGGCGCGGCGAGAGGCCTCCTCCATCTTTGCCCTGTTGTAGACCGCGTGCAGACGCTCGGCATATCCGTCCTTTCGAGGAACTGCAGCATGAAATCCTATCGCCCTCTCAAAGAGCATCTCGACCACACGGGCGTTTAGAAAGGGAAGGTCGCAGCCGCAGGCAAAGGCGTACTTTCCAGAGGCCTTCAGAAGCCCCGCCTGGATTCCCGCAACTGGCCCCTGGCCGGGGATAAGGTCACATGTGATCGATGCATCATCCAGGATCGCTTCCAGCCTTCGGGATTGGTCCGGATCTCGGGCAACCACTACCAGCTCGTCGACAACCGGGCGGAGGGTCTCTATCGTCCTCTCTATCAGGCTCTTTCCCGAGAACTCGATGAAGGCCTTCTCCATGCCGATGCGGCGTCCAATCCCGCCAGCAAGGATCACCGCTGAACGCATAACTTCCAACCTTCGGCCCGGCAGTCCTCATCGAGCGCCCGTGCCAGCACTTCCTTCGGGTGAGGTGGAGCCTCCCTAGTCTGGATGAGCCTGCAATCGGGGCTGACCGAGGCAGATCTCCGCCGTGCCTCACCGAATATCGACCTGAAGAGGTTCTCGTCCAACCTTCCCCTTGCCTGGGCAAGCGCAGCCTCGGCGACCTTTCGGGTGATCTTATTTCCAAGCACTATTGCCGATGAGCTGCCCTCGCCCGAGATCTCGACCAATCCATCGATCACCTGGACCAATAGGAAGGCACCGGGCGTGATGTAGGCCCGCCTTCGCTTCTCCGCCGTCCGGGATATCTCGGCCACCTCGCCGATCAGGACGGGGCCGCGCTGCCATATCTTCTCCCTGTCGTCGAAGACGGCGATATTGGCCTTGAGGGCAACTGCCCTCTCTTGAAGCTCCTCGTCCCCCACGATCCTGCCGGAGTATATCTCTTCCTCGAGATTCGAGCAGTCCCCCTCAAAGGTTATGGAGCGGCGGTCGCCAGCGACCATCGCAACCCTCTTCCCGGCATAGGCCAAGACGAGGGACAGGGCTTACGCCCCCCGGGCCTCGCCCTCCGCGGCATTGAGCGTCTGGCTGAGCACCATGGATACTGTGAGCGGTCCAACCCCACCGGGAACGGGGGTGATGGCACCTGCTACATCCTTTACGGCCTCGTAGTCAACGTCTCCAACGGTCTTTCCATCCACCCGGTTGATGCCAACATCGAATACGATCGCGCCCTTCCGAACCATTTCCGCCTTGACGAGACCGGGGACGCCGGCTGCGACGACCAGGACCTCCCCTCGGCGCGTATGGCTGGCGAGATCCTTCGTGAATACATGACATACTTGAACTGTTGCGTTTCGGTTGAGCATCATTGCTGCAAGCGGTTTTCCAACGACGTTGCTGTGTCCGACTATCACCGCCTCCTTGCCCTCGAGATCTATCCCGAGCCTTTCAAGCGCGTAGATGATGCCCTTTGGGGTGCAGGGAACGAGCCTCTCCGATCCCAGCAGAAGCGACCCCATGTTCGCCGGATGGAAGCCGTCGACGTCCTTTTCCGGGGCTATGGCGGTCATCGCCTCCTTGGGGTCGAGGCCAGGCGGAAGCGGCAGCTGGAGCAAAATGCCGTGGACATCGTCCCTTGAGTTGAGTTCATCAATCGCCTTCAATAGATCGGCCTGGCAGGAATCGGCTGGAAGGAAGATGTTCTCTGAACGGATGCCAACCCTCTGACAGGCCGCATGCTTGAGGCGGATGTACATCTGGGAGGCCGGGTTCTCCCCGACGAGGATCGTTGCAAGCCCTGGCGTGATCCCACGGGCAGAAAGCCTCTCAACCCTCTCCTTGGCCTCTTCCTCCACCTCCTCTGCCATGGCCTTTCCGTCGATTATCATCCTACCCTAGCTCCGGATAGAGGGGGAAGCGCTCGCAAAGCGCTTTTACCCTTGCCCTGACTGAGGCGATCGTCTCATCGTTCTTGATATCCCTGATCACAGTTGCGATGAGGTCGGCGATCTCGGCCATCTCCCCCTCCAACATGCCCCGGGTGGTAACCGCGGGCGTGCCTATTCGGATGCCGCTTGTAACGAACGGCGTCCTTGGATCGAAGGGTATCATGTTCTTGTTGAGCGCAATTCCCGCCCGCTCCAGGGTCTCGTCTGCCTCCTTGCCGGTGATTCCCTCCTTGAGAAGCTTGACCAGCATCAGGTGGTTGTCGGTCCCGCCGGAGACAAGCTCGAAATCGAGATCCATCAGCCTTCTTGCAAGCGCCTGGGAGTTTCTAACGATTTGGAACTGGTACTTCTTGAACTCGGGCGTCAGCGCCTCCTTGAAGGCCACGGCCTTGGCAGCTATCGTGTGCATCAGAGGACCTCCCTGAATGCCGGGGAAGACGGCGCGGTCTATGGACTGGGCAAGCTCCTCCTTGCACATGATCACGCCGCCTCTAGGGCCGCGCAGCGTCTTGTGGGTCGTCGTGGTGACTATATCCGCATAGGGCACGGGCGATGGGTGTGCTCCTGCAACGACGAGCCCTGCGATATGGGCGATATCTGCCATCATCAGGGCGCCCACCTCATCTGCCACCTCGCGAAGCGCCTTAAAGTCGATTATGCGTGGATAGGCCGAGGCGCCGGTGACGATGATCTTCGGGGAGAAGGACTTGGCCACCTCCAGGACCTCCCCGTAGTCCAGGGCCTCGGTATCCTTGTTGACCCCATAGGGCACGACCTTGTACAGCTTGCCTGAGAAGTTGACGGGGCTTCCGTGGGAGAGGTGGCCCCCGTGGTCTAGGTTCATCCCCATAATCGTATCGCCGGGTTTGATCGTGGCGAAATAGGCGGCCATGTTGGCCTGGGACCCGCTGTGAGGCTGGACGTTTATGTGCTCTGCGCCGAAGAGGGCCTTGCATCGATCTCGGGCGAGCTCCTCTGCCCGATCGACGTAGGTGCACCCGCGATAATACCTCCTGCCCGGGTAGCCCTCAGCGTACTTGTTTGTCATGACGCAGGCCTGAGCCTCCATAACTGCCTGGCTCGTGAAGTTCTCCGCTGCTATCAGCACCAAGTTCTCCCTCTGCCGCTGGATCTCCCCTCTTATGGCCGCGGCAATATCCGGATCAACGACATCCAATGAGTTCAATCAAATCACCGTGTAAGGATTGGTCTCCATGCCACCAACGGGGCAAAATAGGTTATGGTAAATGGAGGCATGAAGCATGGGGGGCCTCTTGCGACCATACCATAAATCTTTATCCCAGGCAGTTCCAGGGAGGGCGATGCTTCAACGCGCAAGGATAATAGCCGACTACCAGTTTGGGCGCGGGTCGGGTGACGCCCTATTTCCCGATGGCACGTCCTATCGTCTCTCTCGCACACGTCGACTGAGGTTCCTGTTCTCTGGCGAGGAGAGGATAGCAACGCTTCGAGCGTCAGACGGCCTCTTCACGCTCAGCTTCCTTGGAGCGTCCGTTCTCCACGACCATATCCCCTTCCCTAAGCTACGGGCGGTTGTGTCAAAGGAGGTATCTCCCTTCATTGCCAAGGGAGGGAACGCATTTGCCCGCCACGTAGTGGATGTTGACCCAGAGATCAGGGCAGGCGACGAGGTCTTGGTGGTCGATGAGGATGACGCCCTCCTTGCGACGGGAAAGGCCGTTTTATCCCCCCAGGAGATGCTCCAGATCCGAATGGGTGTTGCGGTCTCCGTTAGAAGCGGCGCCATGAAGGGGGATATCACCGAATCGCAGAGATCTGGCTGAACCTCTCCGCAGCCTCGACAATTGTTCTCGATGCGTAGTCGACCTCCTCCTCTGTGTTGTAGCGGCCAAGCGTTATTCGAAGCGATCCATGGCACCTTTCCGGCGCAAGGCCGATTGCCGTCAGCACATGGCTTGGCTGGAGCTTTCGAGAGGAGCAGGCAGATCCCGTGGATACGGCGATTCCCCTGGCATCCAGGTACAGGAGGAGCGACTCTCCCTCGACCTTCCCAAAGCCTAGGTTGACGTTCGACGGCAGCCGCTCTCGGGGGTGGCCGTTGAGCCAGGAATCGTCGACGTGAGAGAGGACGAAATCTATCATGCCGTCCCTATATCTGGTGAGGCGCTCTGTCTCCTCGGCCATGGCCTCCTTGGCAAGCGCGCAGGCCTGGCCTAGCCCAACGATTCCCGGGACGTTCTCCGTACCTGACCGAAGGCCGCTTTCGTGGCCTCCTCCCTGGACGATGCTCTCGATCTTCGCTCCCTTTCGAATGTAGAGGGCTCCCACTCCCTTTGGGCCGTAGAGCTTGTGACCGGAGATGGATGCGAGGTCCAGGCCCAGACTGTCGACATCGAGGGGGATCTTTCCTGCCGTCTGCACCGCATCGCTGTGGAAGTAGATCTCCTTCTCCTTTGCGATCTCGCCGATCTCCTTCAAGGGCTGGATGGTTCCCACCTCGTTGTTTGCATGCATCACCGAGATGAGGATCGTCTCCGGTCCGATAGCCTTTTCGAGGGCGTCGGGCTCGACCAGCCCTTCCCCCGTGACCGGGAGGTATGTTACCTCGAAGCCCAGGGCTTCAAGGCCTCGGCAGACCTCGAGCACTGCAGGATGCTCGAAGGTGGTTGTGATGATGTGCCTTCCTTTCGCCCGGTTCCGGAGCGCGATTCCCTTCAGGGCGAGGTTGTCAGACTCGGTCCCGCCGCTTGTGAAGTACACCTCCTCAGGCTCCGCTCCTATGAGCGATGCCACCCTCTCTCTCGCCTCCTCCATTCCGGCCCTCGCCTCCCTGCCGAAGGCATGAAGGCTCGAAGCGTTGCCATAAAGCTCCTCGAAGTAGGGGAGCATGGCCTCCAGGACCTCGGGCGCAACTGCAGTTGTCGCCGAGTTGTCCATATAGATCCTTTTCATCCATTGGTCATCAGCCCTAATGTGGTAAATATATGGCGAAGGTAGGGAGCGAGGCCGCAGGCCGTGCCCGAAAAAGCCTTAAATATCCTCGAATCCCAGGGAATACCATGCTCTCGCCGGTCATACTGGATATAGCGGCCCTCTTGATGGGGCTCGGCCTGATTGTGAGCGTTGTCTCCTCCCGGGCAGGATCCATAAGCCTCGGCGTTGGATCGGTCGCTGTTGGGCTTGTCCTTCTCTCAAGCATCCCTTCCGGCTGGGAGATAGTAGGAGTCGCTTTCTTTGGGATGATAATCGTAGCCGGCCTCTGGATGATCTTTCAGGGTGTCAGGGAGACGCGCAGCTGAATTCTCTAAATCCAAAAAATAAAAAAAAAAAATAGGCCCCGATGTAAGGGGGTCTGTCTTATTCACGACGCCTGCGAGAACGGCGTTATCATCATATTTCCGGCAACTAGTCTCAAATAGTAGGTCCCGGCCCTCGGCATATCGTCGGCGCCAATTGGTCCCTTGAAGCCTACGTCGCAGATCCCGGTTGCGCTCGAATCCGTATGGAAATCGCTCCTCGCTGCGGTCGATGGATCGAGCTTGTATATCCTCGTCTGGCCGTTCGCGTAGTAGATCATGCCGCCTTTCACAGCCATCCCCTCTATCGACCTCGTCCGGTCGGTGAATATCTGAGAGATCGCCCCGCTACCGTCCCTCACCTTGTAGATGGTTGCCGGGATGTGGTTGCCTGAGCTCAAGAGGAGGTTTCCGTCGGTGTCAAAGGCGAAGTCCCCTCCCCAGTAACCGCCCACGTTAGAGAGCCTGACCTCGTAGAACTGGGTTGCGGTGCCGTCGGTCTCAAGCCTGTAGATCTTTCCGTTTGCCCCAGCGCCGGTTGCCTCGCTGAAGTAGATGCGCACGTCTCCTGCGCTATCCTTGGCAAACGCGATGTCCCTTACGTAGGTGTTATGGGTGTAGACGACTTGCTCTGAAGACCAGCCCGAGCCCGTGTAGGCTACGAGATAGATCTTGTTCTCGTTGGCATTGACGAAGTAGAGCTTCTCTGGAATCCCGGGGTGGAAGGTGAAGCTGTGCAGCCTTCCGCTGGGCCTCGTGTAGAATGGCGTCCCCGCCGAGTTTGCGTAGCGTGCGTAGAAGACCGCGCCTGGGTTCGCGTCAGAGTCTGCGAAGTATACGTCTATAGAGGGTCGAAACTGGGCGATGTCTGTCGCTCCAATCTGAGCCATCTCCTGCGCCTGTGCACCGGCGATTTGGCCGCCGGTTGCGAGCTTGGCGGAGGCAGGATACGCCAGGCAGAGCAGGGCGAGGAGGATTGCGAGATAGACCGGCCCACGGCTTCTGCCCTCGAAGATAGATGATGTTCTCATAATGGATCCACTCTCCTTTCCCATCTATATTTGGCAGCTTCATTACTTAACTATTTCCAGCGGCGGTCCGTGCCTATGGGAAACGCTTATATGGCGGATACCCTATCTCACTCCCGCTGGCTTGGGGTCATAGGGTAGCCTGGTATCCTACAGGACTGGGGGTCCTGTGACCGGCGTTCAAATCGCCGTGACCCCATTCTCTTTTGGGATATGGATGTATCCGCTTCAAATTAGAGGATAACTGACACTTTTTCAAAATCAAATGCCTGCTTCCGCACTTGATTTCGATGATCTGAATGTGATTTTTCCCTATTTTTTGAAGTGGATACATATGGATCCTTAAGGTTCCTCGCTATTCTGAGTGGGTTGTGAATAGCAAGTGTCGGCGCCTTACTACTGTCGTCTCATCATTCCACCATAATTATCGATATATGGCGGTTTATCTCCGACTCTTTATGACGAGATAAATGGCTCATACCTGAAATCTCCAATGATCCATACCCACACAATTCGGCGAAGAACCGATCTCTTAATTCAATGCAAGATCTATGTTAGGCGTGAGTCTTTTCTGATTTAAAAAATTGATCTTAAAAACGAATACCCGCAGCTTGCTGCGGCTGGGGTGGGCAGGAAACCGACTAAAGGGCTGGTGCATAATCTTCGGTAATGATCGAATTGCAGAGGGCGAGCATTGTGCATAAAGAATTAAGCGGGGGGGGGCGGCGTCTCGCATGCCCCGCAGCAGTCAATGAGCCGGTTTGATGGACTTCCGCTATTTTACAGCAGAATCGGTACGCTACTTTCTAAAAGCGTGTAAATCTATTCTTATCGATGTATTGGGAAACAAAAAATGAATGTTTTATAAGTATGGAACGTGTAAATGCTGTATTAGCAAATGAGAAAATTGAAGCTTCAGAACTTCAACGACGAAAGGAGTACTTTTATGGATGCTAATTTATATTATACGATGAAAATGTATAGTAGGAGAATGTATTCAATATGTTCTGAAGCTGAATTATTAGAGTTAATACGAACTGAAATTGACCCAGAAATAACCTCAATTCCTCCACATTGGGTTGATTTAATTAATCATTTTATTAAATTTGAACCATGTAATCTATATAATAAAGATATCTCAGATATTATGTATGACAACTTATTAACTTTATATACTCAAAAACCGGAAGAATTTATTAAAGGTATATCATATGGATTAGAATATTGGTTTAAAGGAGTACGATCGTATCTAGAAATGGCAAATATTATACGTGTGGTTGAATCCGTTGACGAATTGCCAGAAATAAAAACAAGATTATATCGAATCCCTACATATACTCAAATATTAGAATCGGTCTTATCAAACTTATTTAGATTTATACGAGATATACTTGGATGTGTTAATAAAAAAATATATTCTAACCAAAATACTCTTAATAACTTAAAAAACATACTTGAATCAAATGGATTTGATAAGCTGTTTCGGTTTGTAGATATAGATGTCAGAAATTCAATTAATCACGGTGGTGTAATTATAAACCCATATGATATACAATTTGTTTATGCGTCTAGCGGATCATGGCATAAAAAAGAATGGACAATACGAGATATATTTGGTGAAACTGCATATGCATTAGTAGGGGCTGGAAAACCTCATTTTGACGATTTCATAGAAGGCGCATTTGACGATGCAGGAGGATTACTACTTGGAACTATTAGATTTTTCTGTAAACATAATGAGGTAATTCAAAAAAATATTGACAAAATATTTGCAGATTGGTATCTTCGAACTGAATACTTGTGTAGATATTTATCATATCCAGGATGTACCTGTACACATATTGATACTGGATTAGTTGGATTGTCACAACTTAACATAAATTTCTTAGTATCTAATCCAGATCATAATAACTTAAAAGAACATGCGTTTGAAGCTGCAATACTTTCTAGCAATTGGTTTCCTGATTACCATAGATATTCAATAAATTATAGACATTTAAGAATGCCGGATGGATTTATAAGGTTCAATAAAGATGAATTGGATGCTGTCGTTAGTAATAAAATATTGCCTATAGATGTAATGAGATGTGTTATTTCTAGGGGGGACTTTGGGTTGCTATTTAAGGCTAGTGATGAAGATATTGAACTAGAACGTGTCAAACGGTTTAGATATCCTTTAATTGGGGATAACGAATGGATGTTACGAGAAATTAATGATGTTAGTAATGAAAAAAATAAGCGATTTCAAGCCAATTTGTATGTACCACATATAAATACTAAAGATAACTTAATTAAAATAATATACTCATCAATCAATGAATTAAAACATGAGCAAAATCCTCCATCACTAAAAATGAAAATAAAGCATGGTCGGCTTCCTGCAGATGCTATTTATTTAAAAGTATTTAAACAAAGGTCACGAAGAAGATATCGATCTATTTCACCAGATAACGATAATTTTATTTGTTTAGTTGAATGGCATTCTACGGACTGTCCTTCTCTTGAGCATGGTGGCATCCCTAACCATATTTGGAAAAAATTAAAAATTGATATATATGATAATATGGTAATATCTTGGAATCCCAATACCTGATACAATCTCAAAATTAAGGTATGTGATTGGAGCGAATCCCCTTAAGTAGACAGTGAGTACGCATTGTGAACCAAATGGAGAGATCACATGACGAAGGACGTGATATTGAAATCGGTTGGAGTTTCGATGACCTGTCTTCAGCTCGCGGTCGCATTAAGGATCATCATGAGGGATTCTCTGGGACAATCGCTATTCGATGATGGCGTATTCAAGAACTTCAGAAAATTCCAACCCATTACGAACTCACGACCGACGAGATGCCAAAGTTGAAAGCGAGAATTATGCCAACGACCGCTCCGACTCAGGTGATCCAGCAACCAGATCCCGTCCTCTTCGACAGGCATCCCTGATATCATAGGACCTCCCGCAATGACCGCCCCCGCCTGGACCCCAAAGTACGCCCTGACCCCAGTCATCCTCCAGGGCCTGATGCAGATCAAGGCAGCCTGCGCCTTGGTGGACCACACGCCGCTTACCCCGGCCGCAGAAGCCGAGCTAAGAAGCCTTGCCCGCGTCAGGGCAGCCCACTTCTCGACCTTCATCGAAGGAAACCGGCTGTCACTGGACGAGGCAGAAAGGGTTATCGACGACGAGAGCTCCAATATCCAGGGCAGGGAGGGGGATGTCGGCGAGGTGAGAAGCTACTGGCACGCCCTCTTGCGCGTCGAGGAGTGGGCCGAAAAGAGAAAGCCTCTGACCGAAGATATGATCTGCAGACTTCATGGCCTGGTCGAGCACGGCCCGAAGGCTAGGTCATCGCCTTACAGGGACGGCCAAAACGCCATAAGAGCCTCGTCTACAGGCAGGCTGGTCTATCTGCCTCCGGAGGCAAAGGACGTTCCCGGCCTGATGGCCTCGATGGTCAAGTGGGCCGGCAAGGCGGAGGCAGACGGTCTGCCCGCGCCTCTCATAGCCGGGTTGATACACTACCAGTTCGTGACCATCCACCCCTACTACGACGGCAACGGCAGGACGGCCCGCCTGCTCGCAACCCTCATCCTTCACCGGGGCGGCTTTGGCCTGAACGGATTCTTCTCCCTGGAAGAGCATTATGCCCGCGATCTGCAGGGCTACTATCGAGCCTTATCCACTCATCCTCATCATAACTACTACTTCGGACGGAGCGAGGCTGATTTGACCTCCTGGCTGGAGTACTTCATCCGGACCCTGGTAGAAGTCTTCGAGGCTGCAAGGCTTCAGGCCCTCAAATGTGCAGAGCAGAAAGTTCCTGCAGAGCCCGAGGAGCTGCGCCGCCTGGACCACAGGGCCAGAAGGATCTTGTGGCTGTTCGCCACAAAGGAGAATATCACTTCCGCAGACGTGGCAGTTGAGCTTGCCCTCTCTGAACGGATGGCTCGCAATCTGCTGAGGGCCTGGGTGGACGAGGGCTGGCTGGAGGTGGCGAATTTCTCCAGACGGGCACGAAGCTATCGGTTATCGGCAATTTATCGGCAATACATCGGCAGCTTATCGGCAACGCCAAGAGGGGGAGATGAAAACGGCGTCTGACTATTCCGAGCTTTACCTGATCGAGCAGCCCGCAATCTCCCTCTTTCGGGACTTGGGATGGCAGGCGGTCAACTGCTTTTACGAGGTTCATGGCCCAGGAGAGTCAGCCATGAGGCCGGTACTTGATGGGTACTTGATGAAAAGATGCAATATTCATATGGTAGATCTTGATGCATGCCAGCCTGATTCCGGTTTGCATCTTCGATCCGTACTTGATAGCTACTTGATCCAGCGTCTTTCTGGCTTTGGAAGCCATGAGTAGCATACTGGATCTGCTGAAAATAGCATAAATCCACCGAACAAGTGACCGAATAAGTGGAACGTCTCTTGAACACGCTTGTTAAGGATACCTATTCAGCCCATGAACCCATGGATGGGCCTTTCGCATCGCCCGCCCGGCGAGAATCTCCGCCCGCAACAACGAGTGCCCCCCCCCGGGCCGCGATGGCGCCGGGCTTCGCAACGGCGCCGAGCCCCAGCCTCCCCCGGGCCGGCAGTGGCGATGGCGTGCGGCAGTTCGCCGTCTCCACGCAGATCCCGGCCGGCGCCATGATCGTCACATCTACTTGTTCCTGGCACGTATCGGCCATGCTGCCGTCCTTGGTGGGGTGGGTGTAACGCCAATGCCGAGAAAGGTCGCCATACCTCCGGATAAAGCGTTCTCATAAAGGACAAATTGGCACACTTGACCTGTTTTCAGGCACGTCCTCTACAATAACCGGTGGCTCGTCAAGCTTGGAGGCGTGGTAATTTGAGATCGCCCGATCCAACTCGATGAGTTTCATGACTACTTCGTTCTTCATGTTTAGCTTGTACATCTTCGCCCGGCCGACTTCGCGGGTAAATGCTACAAGCTCGTTTGCCTCTATGTTATCCCACACCGAGAATAATGTCGTCCTGCTAATTCCTGCGCCCGCGGCTATGTCAGTCTTAGAATAGTCGAATGACAGGTTGTCTATCAGGAAATCCAAGATCTTCAATGTGGGGTCTCTGCCCCCAAGTACTCTGAGAAACAGCGATCCAACGCCCATTTTCTCCGCTTCTCCCTTTGCCATATCGACATCCATTGCCGCTCCTTCCTCCTTTTACCTCTCTTTTCAGTTTCTCTGTCTATACGTGAATCGACAGCGTATAATGCTTTTATACATGGTTATAAATCTTGTCGTCATAGTGTTGTATTCTGAACTTCCATAAATTTAAATAGCATAAGGATCTTTTTTCAAGTGGATGGATAGGGATTTAAGACTAAGAGGAACAATTCTTCACAAATTGGCTAGAAATGGTGAACATGCTCAATATCGTGAGGGTATCTGAATACTGATCAAAATAGACCGCTATCAGGAGGCATTGCAGTTCCGCTGAAGATCAGCCAAGAGGGCAATTTACATCAACGTATTGAGCATGTTCGAAATGGTAAATGGGGTCCGGCCCATACTAGCTTTGATAACTTGTCGAAAGGTCTCCCATCGGATCAGCGCGGCGAGGCGAAGGCTGCTGCAAAAGCTTTGATCAACGAGGAGCTGCTTTTGGAGAAACCAACATCCTACGGCATTGAAGTATCCCTAAACATAAACAGGCGGCCCGAGATAGAAGAGATCATTAACGCATACTTGAAGGCAGCCGAATTGGAGAGATGATTCCGTTGCCCCTTCAATCACGTTGCAGGCAGCGTACCGATTCGGCTGCAAAATAGCAGAAGTCCACCGACCAAGTGGAACGTCTTCTGATCACATTAGGCAAGGATACCTGTTCACCCGCGAATGCATGGCTCGGATGGGGCTTTCGCATCGCCCGCCCGGCGAGAATCTCCGCCCGCAGCCCCGAGGCCGCCCTCCCCCCCCCAAGGCCGCCTAGACCGCACGGCAATTCCTCGCCGTCGCCCCCTTGCAGATCCCGGCCGCGGCCAGCCGCGAGAAGCGCGCCCTGATGCGTGACGGCGCGCAGGTCTTCTTCCACAGTAGCAATGGGGGTGCTATAGGCGGCGACCTCTATTGCTTTCGGCCGAGATCGTTGGCTTCCTAAGCGGCCTTTCGCTCCTCTTCAGGGGTGCAAGAGAAGATGCGGTATTTAAACGCTCAACGGACTCGAAATACACAAAAAAGAAATTATTCGTGTTCATTCGTGTTCATTAGTGGTTGAATTTTGTGGATTGAAATAAATTTTCAGATATTATTGATAGCTTTGCATCCCCTCGACACATCCCATCCTGAGTTCCCAATTGATTAGGCATAAGTGAGCACAAATGGGGCGATTGATGCTGATTATCCCAAATAGCTTATATGCCTAATTAGTCACAACCGATCGATATGCTGCGGCTTTATGTGCCTAAAAGAGTGGGAAACCAGGATCCCATGTGCCGGAGGGAATAACCGCGAATGAACGCGAATGAACGCGAATGAACGCGAATTGGTATCGTGCCGTTTCTGCTGCAAAATAGCAGAAATCCACCGAACAAGTGACTGAACAAGTGGAACGTCTTCCGATCACATTAGGCAAGGATACCTGTTCACCCGCGAACGCATGGCTCGGATGGACCTTTCGCATCGCTCGCACCAGCGAGGGCCCGAGTGCGTCCTCGCCCCTGGCCACGATGGCGTGGCTGTTGCCAAGCCCTGTGCCGGAGCCTCGCAGATCCTGGCCGCGGCCAGCCGCGAGATGCACAGCCTGATGCCTGACGGCTTGCAGGTCGCCTTCCGCAACGACAACGGCAAGCGTGGGCGCGGGAGAGCTACGGGGGAAGGGCTTGCCCGGCTATGATTGGCAGAAGGTTTCGGGATTATGCGGCTCAATGCTGCGCTTCTTCACATTCACGGCAGCTTGCTCTGATGTGCGCCGCCGCCGTTTGACGTTTCTGCTCCAGATCTCCGAAATAGCTTTATATTATCATAATATCATACCAATTCAGAATTATGTAACATAAATGTGGTGGTAAATCATGAAACGAATGGCATTGTTATTGGCTTTGATCTATTTCGTATCACTGGCCAGCGTGCCCGCAGGTGCATCGGATATCACGCCGAAGATCTTCGGGGATGCGAACATGGATGGCGGAATCGATGAGCAGGACGTCGAATTCGCGCAGGGGATAATCGATGGGACAAACGAAGCGACGCTCCTTTCAGACGCGAACCAGGACGGCCTGATCGACGAGGGGGATATTGCCCAGATTGAGCTTATCATAAGCGGAGAGGAGGGCGAGATAACCTTGATCGATATGGCCGACAGGGTCGTGACCGTGCCAAGGCCGGTAGAGCGCGTGGTCTCGACATCTCTTCCCGTTACCCGGATAATCGTTGCGCTTGACGGGTGTGATCGCCTCAAGGGATCAGAGATCGACAGCAGCGGAACCGGTGACTGGGCTGGTGCAAGCTGTGTCGGCGAGCTCCAGTTTGCCTGCGGCGGAGCGATTACCGGCGTTACCGACGTTGGATGGGGCGGATCAAAGGTCGAGACGATAGCAGAGCTGGAACCTGATGTGGTCTTCGTCTCATCGGGAACCGATGCCGATGCACTGCAGGAGAAGATTGGCGCCCCGGTTGTTGTCAGCATGCCCAGCCAGACTATGGATGATACCATGATGGACTGGTGGGCAGGCCAGATCAGATGCACAGGAGTTGTGCTTGGAAGGGATGCCGAGGCCGAAGACCTGATCTCTTTCATGGAAGAGAAATTGGCCCTTGTAACCGATATCTCCTTTCAGATTGACGATAGCGAGAAGCCGAGGGTGTACTTCGCATCACGCGCAGGATCTCACATAAATGACATCATACAGACCACAGGCTACTACGACCCGATCGATCTGGCTGGTGGCATCAATGTGGCAAAGGAGGATGCGATAAGCACAAGCGAATTCACGATCTCGCCCGAGCAGATCGTCGTCTGGGATCCCGATATAATCCTCCTCAAATGCCACAAGAACAACCCTCCGTCCGAGACACAGTACACGATAGAGATGGCGCTCTCAGACCAGCTGTTCAAGGAAGGAGGCGTAAATGCTGCTCTGAGCGGCGCGGTCTATTACTGCATGGCTACCTGCAGATACTACCCAATCGAGAGATACATTCCTGAGACCATGTATCTTGCCAAGATCTTCCATCCAGAGGAGTTCGCGGACCTGGATCTGGAGAAGGAGGGAAACGAGATATTGAATAAGTTCTTCCACGAGGATGGTCTCTACACATGGTTGGCCGATGATAAAGGCTACATCCGTGACTTGATAGTGGATCCTGTTGAGGTGGGGAATTGGTAGACAGAAGTGGAACTGAAATGGATCGGGGGGTTAATCCCCCTGACTCCCATTCGTCTTCGGTTAAGTGATTTGCTGGGTCATGATGCTAAAATAGGTTGGAGTTTTTATACCCCGTCCAGAGCTCGTGATCTCATGATAAAACATCGCGAGGAATTCTCAGAGACAATCGGTATTGATGATTCCGTATTCTTAGATGGATCCTGATTCCAATCCATAACGGATTCAAGGGCGAAGAGTGTCAGAAATAATTTATATATGGGGGCGTGAAAGTCTTATTATGCACTCCTCTTTAACTCGATTTGCCTTTGGAGCGTGTTTGCTTCTAATTGTTCTAATCTCCTCGTCTTTTGCAGTTGAAGAAAGCCCGCCTAAGAATATCCTCATATTTGCCTCTTACAATCCAGGCCTGAGTTGGACGGATTCCGTCGGAAGCGAGATAGAGAATGAATTATCCATATACTACCCCACCGCAGATTTCTCTTTTGATTATATGGATACCAAAAAGCAGCCTCCCACCAATTCTCGCCTGGCCGAATTGAAGGAATTGTATCAAAATACATATAAAAATCGCCATTTTGATGTTATCATCTGTTCGGATGATGATGCATTCGTGTTCCTGCTCGACAACAGAGATGAGCTGTTTCCAGGAACTCCAGTGGTCTTTTGTGGAGTAAACTTCTTCGAAGACGATATGCTTGCCGGCAAGAATAACTTCACTGGTGTGGTGGAGGCGTTCGATCTAGCTGGTACCATCTCACTGATGCTCAACTTGCATCCAAATACAAAGCAAATCGTTTTAGTTAATGACCGGACAACGACTGGTAAAGCCAACAGAGAGGTCGTAAACCAGACCCTTCCGAGCTTCAGCACAAATGTCACCTTCGCTTTGTGGGATAACATGACTGTAGATGAGCTCCAGAGGAATGCCTCTTCTCTGCATGAAGGAAGCTTGATCCTTCTCTTGAATTACAATCGCGATCGGGAAGGAAGATCCCTGACTCATGAGGAGAGCACATGGATTTTAAGAAGCGTAAGCTCGGTTCCAATTTATGGCACGCGAGATGTCTACATGGGATTCGGCGTGCTTGGCGGGGTGATTACCACAGGTCCAGTCCAGGGTGGATTGGCAGCGGACCTCGCTCTTCGGATCCTCCGAGGCGAACGCGCGGACGATATCCCGGTTATAAAAGAGCTCCCCACCTTATACATCTTCGATATGGTGGAGCTGCGACGATTCAAGATCGATCTCTCCTCTCTTCCGCAGGGAAGCATAATTGTCAATCAGCCGTTTCAACCTCGGGTCGATCTCAGTTATAAGAACCTTAGCGGCTTGGACTTGTCCGGGGTGGACTTGAATCTCACCATTCTCGAGGGAGCTGATCTCAGTGGTGCGAACCTTAGCAGATCCTTTTTGTGGGGTTCCATCATAGGCCACGCCAATCTTGTCGGAACTAATTTAAGCGGCGCAGTCATGCCATCCGGCGCTCTCACCGGGGCAGATCTCTCCCGAGCATATCTCAGAGGCGCTTTTATGCCGCTAGACTATATAGTTGAAGCAAATCTGACCGAGGCGGATCTATCAGGTTCTTTTATGGATCAGGTCATGATGGATAATTCAACGATGGTCGGAGCCAAGCTGGATGGGACAAGCCTCTGGGCTGCGAAGATCAGCTATGCAAACCTTGACGGGGCAAGCCTCATAAAAGCATTCATGAACCGTGCCACATTACAGAAATCCCATTTGAATGGAGCCAATCTGACAGGAGCAAGCCTGGTTGGCGCTGACCTGATCGATGCTACCGTCACTTATGCAGACCTCTCCGGGGCAGATTTATCGGAGTCCCGTTGTGGGGGGGCGAACTTCTCTGGCTCCAAGCTGGTTGAATCAAAACTGGGTTTTGCAAACCTGACCAGCACAAATCTCAGCATGGCGAACCTCTTTGGTTCATATCTTGTGGCTTCGAATCTAACTAATTCCGATCTCTCTAATGCAGATCTATCCTATGCGAACCTCGAAAATGCCTTCATGCACCGAGTAAAGCTCGTTGGAGCCAAGCTGGTCGGCGCGCTTCTATCTGGCGTGCATCTGGAAGAATCCGATCTATCGCACTCCGATCTCGAAAACGCCGATCTGACCAATACATTGCTCAACAGATGCAACCTGACCGGTGCAGATTTGAAAGGTGCCAGGCTTCTCGGAACGGATTTCAATCTTGCCATTCTCGAAGATGCCAGCCTGAACAGAGCCAACATGGTTGGTGCCAAACTGAATTGGGCTGACATGAGCGGCAGCAGTCTTACAAATTGTCTGTTCTCAAGGGCGGAGCTTTTTGGAGCAAACCTGAGCAATTGCAACCTGAGCAGCTCGGACTTCACTCGCGCTTATTTGGTGAGGGCCAATCTAACTGGCTGCACTCTGAATGATACCCGCCTGGATTATACCGATCTTACAAACGCGAATCTGCGAAATGCCTATCTAAGCGGTGTCGGGTTGCATAACGTATATCTGGATTATGCAGATCTGTCGGGTGCTAACCTTTCAGAATCCTACCTATATGGTGCCACATTAACGGGAACTGTCTTTAGCAAGGCGAACTTGAGGTCATCGCGTATATTTATGGTGAACTTTTTGGGTGGGGACTTCAGCGGCACAGATCTGAGGAATACCAGTCTCGCCCAGGTCTACATGAACAACACAAACCTATCGGGTGCGGATTTGAGCGGAGCCGTTATTTACGCATCTGCCATGGAAAACGTCGATCTCAGTGGTGCAAATCTCGAAGGATGTATCTTTGACACATCTGCCATGGAGAACGCTGATTTCAGTGGTGCAAATCTCGAAGGATGCAGCTTTGACACAACTGCCTTAGAGAACGCTGATTTCAGTGGTGCAAATTTAAAAGGGGTTAAGTACGATGAGATAGCGCTTCAGTATTTCGCCGTTTCAAAGCTCGATGGCGCTAGGATCAGCGCGGATCTGCAAAGGGACCTTGAAGAATTGCGGTCTGGATGAAGAGGTCAGGGCGAGCCCTGGCCTTCCTTCACCCTCTTTCGATAGTGATACATCGCGGAGATGGCATCGGCGCACTCCTCAGGCGTCGAGAAGACCGGAATTCCCGCTTGCTCCATCGAGATTACATCCTCCATCGCAAACTCCTTTCCGGCAACGCAGGCCATGACCGGTTTTCCGCGATAGTCTATCCGGCTCAGGGGCTCGACGTAGCTTCCAAGGATCTCCGCCTGAAGGACGACTATGAAGCTTCCGACATCCTCGCTGTCGACGCCGATCTCTATCGTCTTGCAGACAGTATCGGCATCCTGGCTGAAGGTGTAGTCGACCGGGTTTAGCCCTCCCACGTACTCGGGAAGCAGCTTCATGAGGCGCAACTTGTTCTCAGGCTCGAGCTCGGCAAGCCTCATCTGGTTGTCGGTTACGGCATCGGCCGAGATGACGCCAAGCGACCCTGCATATGTTATTATGAAGACGCCGTCCTTCGAGGGGAGAGGCTGCTTCGAGAATGCTTTCGTCAGGTTGAACATATGCTCGTAGTCCCTGGCCCTGACTATCCCAGCCTGGCGAAAGATCCCGCTGTAGACCTGGTCGTCGCCTGCAAGGGATGCGGTGTGCGATGTAACAGCCTTCTTTCCGGCATCGGTTCGGCCGGACTTGAGGGCGATTACTGGCTTCTCCCGTGTCACCTCCCGGGCCACATCGATGAACCTGCGGCCGCCCTTCACGGACTCGAGGTACATGCAGATCACGTTGATGTTGGGATCGTGCGAGACTGCCTCGAGCATATCGGTCTCATTTATATCGAGCTTGTTTCCGATTGTGGCGACGATCCCGAAGTCCATGATGTGGCGAAGCCCCCAGAGCATGCCTGCGGCGCAGACCCCGGCCTGGGATATCAGGCCGATGTTACCCTGGCTCAAGGCATCGACTATGCCGATGGACTGGACCATGTTGCTGTGGGTGTTGATGATCCCGGAGCAGTTGGGGCCGAGGAGCCGGCATCCATAAGGGCCTGTGATCTCCATCATCTCGCGCTCGATCATCTTTCCCCCCTCGCCCATCTCGGCAAATCCCGCCGACTCGACCACGATGTACTTTACTCCGCACTCGCAGCACTCCCTCACCACATCAGGGGTTGTGTTTGCCGATACCAGCACAATTGCAACGTCGATCGGCTCTGGGACATCGCTGATCGTTGGATAGGCCTTGATGCCTCGAATGGTGTCGGCCCTCGGATTTATCGGGTAGAGCTTCCCCTTGAAGTCGTGGTCGACGAGGTTTGAGAAGACGTTCCAGCCGAGCTTGCCCTTGGTGCCGGAAGCCCCGATCACTGCGATGCTCTTTGGATAGAGCAGCTTTGAGAAGTTCTGGTCTCCTCTCGGGGTGGGTAAAAGCGCCAGCCTCTCTCCTAGTATGATCCTCGCATCGACTACCTTGTACCCTTCGGGATAGAGGAAGACCGGGTTTAGGTCCATCTCGGCGATCTCCGGCACCCTCATCACGAGGTCTGAGACCTTCACCATCAGCTCTTTTAGGGCAGGGATGTCCGCCTTCGATCCCCTGTAGCCCTCCAAGAGGGCGTGGCCTGCGATCTCCTCGATCATATCCTGGGCCTCGTCCCCTCCAATTGGAAGCGCCCTGAAGGATATGTCCTTTAGAACCTCGACGAAGACTCCGCCGAGCCCGAACATCATAACAGGCCCGAACGTTGCATCCCTGGTCACGCCTATGATGACTTCCAGCCCGGGCTTTGCCATCTCCTGAACCGATACGCCTACGACTTCGACGTCTCCAAACCGGCTGAGGATCTCTTCGAAGGCCTTCCTCACCTGCTCTTCATCCCGAATGTCGAGCTTTACGCCGCCAGCGTCAGACTTATGCACCACTGATGGGGATAGCACCTTCAGCGCGACCGGCCCTCCAAGGGCTCGAAAGATCTCTGCGGCCTCGTCTGCCGAGCCTGCCATGCGGGTCCCGGTGGTTGAGATCCCCTGTTCCTCCAGGATCTGCTTGCTCTCATGCTCCATCAGATAGGCCCTCATCTCTTTGTGGGCCTTATCCATGACCATCTTGAATTTCTCCGCCATTATCGATCATCGACCTACATTAGCTGGAACGCCTCCCCATGGTCTATCGCTATCCATGAAGGAGCTTGGCGGTCCTTTCAGCGCATAATCGTCGTTCATAGCTCGGGCCTTATATACGATATACCTTTCGTGCGGGCTCGAACGATAGCCAAGCCGCGCCGCGCCTGCCCTTCTCGGCGAATCGAAGAGTCGTCCAATCCTTCAGACCTCGCCGTTTCTGGAGTTCCCTCAATGCAGGAAGATCCAGTAGACGAGCAGGTTGATTGCGGTAAGCGGGATTCCCAGGCGGGCGAACTCCATGAAGGTCAGCGTCTCGCCCTCGCGTTCGGCGTTTTGGATGATTATCACATTGCTTGCAGCGCCCATGATGAAGAGGTTTCCGGCAATCGTGCTCCCGGCGGCAAGCGCCATCATCCCTTTCGTAGAGGTGCCCATGTTCTGGAGGACTGGGAGGAAGAGCGCAACGAAGGGGACGTTCGATATGATCTGGCTTACAATTGCGCTTCCAAGAAGTATCATGGGGATGGATTCGAGGTCGAGGTCGCATCCCTCAGGTCCTCCCTGCAGGACCCCTGCATTCCAGACGCTCTCCATGAGGACGAACATGGCCGCAAAGAAGATCAGCGTTTGCCAGTCAACGCGACGCAGGATTTCGAGGCGGCGGGGACTTCTAAGCAAGGGGAGGGCTGCAATCACCGCCACGTATGTGAGCCTTAGATCAAGGCCCGCCTGGACTAAGAGCATCTTTCCCGCAACCATGACGAGGATCAGGGCAAGCGAGATCTGTGAGAGCCTGGTGAGGTTCGCGTCGCTGATCTCCTGAGGGCGGTGCGTCAAAGGTCGATCGTGGAACTCGTCTCCGTACTTCCACCTCAGGAGGAGGTATGCGGCAAGCAGGTTCACGAACGTGGGGATGGCAAGGGCGCCGAAGAAGGTGAGGAAGGGGGATGAAATCTGGCCGCCGAGAGAGATCAACAGGTTCTGGGGATTGCCAATTGGGCTCATCGCGCTTCCGGTGGTAACGGCATATGCTAGGGCGAGGAGCAAGGGCTTAGGCGAGATCTCATGGGCCCTTGCCAGATAGAGCATGAGGGGGGTTCCAACGATTGCGAGCGTATCGTTCATAAGGAAGGCTGAGAGCAGGCCGGTGATGAAGAGGATGAGTAGCAGGAGCTCGTCGGCATTTTTCGCCCTGCTGAAGAGGCGAAAAGAAATCTGCGAGAGGTACCCGCTCTCCTGAAGGGCGACGCCTACGGCAAACATGCCGAAGAGGAATATCATGACGTCCGGGTTGATCGCAAGTATGGCCTCTTGAGGTGTGATATCCCCTGTGGCTAAGGCGGCCATGGCGCCGGCAAGCATTATCAGCCAGATGGGGAGGCTGAAGCGGCCAAGCTTTCTTGCCGCAATGAGGAGGAGGACGATTAGGAGTATGGGGAGAGACAGGTTTGGGATCAACGAGCCACGAGAGACGCTCGTCCCCGGTATATGGCTATCGATCCAACGATCCCCATAACGAGGCAAGCTATCGAGGCAGATGGAGTCTTAATGAGAAGATAATTTCTAATATCATGCGACCTAATTGTGAATGGGAGACATGGTCAATGAAGAGCATCTTTATCCTGTCCATACTCGGGGCTCTCTTCCTCTCCCCCGGCGCAGGGGCGGGATGGGAGAGGATCTGGGGGCCTGTGGACCTCGTGGTTGTGGCCCACGACCAGGTTGGAGGCACGACCGCCCTCTTTGCGGTCTCAACTGGTGATGGGGATATATACCGATATATTGGATCGCTCGATAACTGGACGAAGATTGGGGGGCAAGGCCTGGCCTTCGCCTCCGGCGGGGGACGGATCTTCGAGCTGTCTGCAAACGGGAGCGAGATCTTGGGCTACAGCGGCCAATCCGAGGATTGGAACCTCATCGGCGGGCCCGCATCGAAGATCTACGGCGGGGATGGAGGCCTCCTGGTCACGGATTCGGAGACCGGCGATGTCTACATCTACAAGGGATCGGCGGGACAATGGGAGAGGATAGGGGGGCCAAGGAACGAGTTCGCCGTAGGATCGATCGGGAGGATCTACGCCCTCTCTCCCGATGGGGTCTGGCGCTACGATGGGACGCCTGACGAGTGGACTCATATTGGCGGCCCAGCCAATGCCATATACGCCGGCGGAAGCAAGCTCTATGGGGTAAATCCCCAGACCAACGATATCTACGAGTACAAGGACTCTCCCTTTCAGTGGGAGAAGGCGGGAGGGCCCGGCAAGGCTTTCGCAGTAGACTCCCAGGGAACGCTCTATGCTATCACGATCTCCGGAGACGCGGTCATGCGCTACAACGGCACCCCTGATCAATGGATCCAGGTAGGCGGTCCTGCCTCTGCCATATATGCCGGGGGAAACAATCTCTATGCGACAGTCCCTGAGGAGAACGATCTATGGCAATACAGGCCTTGAGCTGCGCGCGTGCCTGCTTGCGCAAGGGAAACCATCGCGAGTTATCTCTCCTCTTTTTAACCGCGAATGAACGCTATTTGCTTTGTCGGATTCGCGTTCATTAGTGTTCATTAGTGGTTTTATATTTTATATCCTAAACTACGAATAAACGCGAATGAACGCTAATTACTTAATCGAATTCGCGTTGATTTGCGGCCCCCCCCCCTTTGGCTAAAATATATTGTTTTCCTGGCAGTTTAGGCACACTGAAGTTGACAATAAGTCCGAGTGATAGCCTATGGAATTCATGTAATTGAGCTATTGCCGTTAATACTCAAATTAAAATGAGGATCAGTTGCCCGCTCCCGGCCTGGCGCAGGCATCGGCTTTGGGGGACGGATCTCGCATGCCGGAGGAAGGGCGGCTACCTTCCGTTGGATTCAGGCGTTTACCCAGCCGGTCCCCCACCCGCCCGTCATCCCCGGCGGCACCCAGCGCGGCCCCACATACTTGAAGTACCAGTACCCGTTGGAGGGGCGGAATACTCCGATGTCGTTTCTAAGGCCGTCGCGATCGAGATCGCCTGAGAGGGGCAGGTCTCCTCGAAGAGCCCAGGGGCTGAAGCGATGATCGGTATCGCCGTCTGCATCGTAGTCGAAGTACCAGGTGCGATCACTTGACCTGAAGACTGCGAGATCCCCATCCACACCGTCGCCGTCGAAGTCTCCAGCAAGGGGCAGATCCCCTCCAAATGCCCAGGGGCCGGAGCGGCGGTTTGTGCTGCCGTCGAAGTCGTAGTCGAAGTACCAGATCCGGTTCGTATGGCGAAAGACCGCGAGATCGTCGCAGTAGCCGTCCCCGTCGAAGTCTCCAGCAACAGGCAGGTCATCGGCTATCGCCCATGTTATACCTGGCCAGGGGGCGGACCAGGCCATGGCCCCGCCGGGCCGGTAGGTGAAGGCGCCAAAGTACCATCTGCGAGACGAGGGGATGAAGACCCCTACGTCGTTCAAGAAGCCGTCACGGCCGAAGTCGCCCACTACGAACAGATCTCCCTCGTCCCCTGGCCCCATCCTCGTGCTGACGTCAGTGCTTCCATCTGCATCGAAGTCGAAGAGCCAGTTGCGGCTTTCGGGCCGGAAGACGGCTAAATCATCGGCATAGCCGTCGCTGTCGAAGTCCCCCACCAGGGGCACATCCCCGCGCTCGCCCCAGGGCCCTATCGACATGTCCGACTGACCTTCTGCCATTCCAGCCATGATGAAGCCCGCGAGAAACGCTGCGAATGTAACTGACCTGTATATGGATCTCATCATCCCCACTCTCCATCATCCATAGGGCCTTCTGAATATATATCTCTGCTGGCATATTCCGATGGTTCCGTGTAATGTCCTATTGGAGTGGCTTATTGCAGTGCACTATCGTAATGCCCTGCTGCGATGACCCGGTGAAATTCTCGAGGCGGCTATGGCATCCAATGCGACTTTATATGGGTATCGGCATACATACCGAGCCATGAACCGATCTGGGAGGACACCTGCGCGCACAGTCTCACTTCTGTCAAGCGATGAGAAGGCGGTGATCGTTGCCTTCGGCGACTCCATCACCGCAGGCTATGCTGTCAGGAGGGGCTTTCCCCACTTCTGGAGGGAAGCGCTGGTGAGAAGATACCCTTCGGCTAAAATCGAGCTTCATAACGAGGGCGTCTCCGGGAATACGAGCTTCGACGGCCTTGCACGGCTTGGCTGGTCCGTCCTGCCTCATAGGCCCGACCTCGTGACGATGAACTTCGGCATCAACGACGCCGCTTACGGCATCTCAATCGATGAATTCTCCTCAAATATCGTGGAGATGGCGGAGACGATAATGGCAGAGTGCGGAAGCGAGGTGATACTTCTGAGCTCCCAGCCGCTCCTGACCCCTGGCTTCAACGACCTAGTGCTGAAGTACTATCATGCTCTGGAGGCCGTCTCGAGCGAGATGGACCTCGGCTACGTCGACGTCTACGGCGCCTGGATGAGGCGCGCAGAAGCTGGAGTTCCCCTCGAATCGTTGATACTGTCTGGGCTCGACCATCCAAACGAGGCAGGTTATCGAATCATAGCAGAGGAGCTGATGAAGCTCTTCTGAAGCCGATCATAGTCTTCTTGAACCGATCAAAGGCCATCGTAGACAGCCTTGATCGCCTCCCTGTTCCCTTCCCAGAAGCGGAAGTCCTTTTCATCCAGCTTCTCAGGCCTCATATCGAGGGACTTCCTCACGGTCTCCACGAGCTCGCCGGGCCTTGCTATGATCAGGTTCTTCCTATCCTCCTCTTTTGAAACGCCTGTTGCAAGGACTAGCTTTCCCAGGTTGAGGTACTCGTTGAGCTTCCAGATGCTCTTATCGGTCGAGTAGGGGGTTAGAGCATTCTCTTCGCGTGGTATCAGGCATAATTGAGATCGCCTAACCAGCCTTGCCACCTCGTCGTGGCTCTGCCACCCCATGAACTTGACGTTATCCTTAGCCTTCCTGAGATACAACCAGGCGAACGGGCCGTCGCCGACGATCCAGAACTCTTGATCTCTCAATGCCACCGACGCCTTGATGAAGTTCGCGACGCCCTCTTGCTCGCAGACCCTTCCGACGAATATCACGGCTCTTTCCTCATTTGTCCCGCCGCCCTCGCGGGATCCTTTCTCGACGAAGCTTCTCGAAGGGTAGTTGGGTATGACGCAAACCTCCTTTCGAGGAGCATAACCGCTGACCTTCAACTTGAGGGGGCCATTGACGGTGGTTATCGCGTCCGCTTGCTGGGCAAGCTCCCTCTCATAGCGTTCGCAGAACCATCTGCCGGGGGGGCCAAAGCGCATCGCAGTCTCCACTCCCCATGGAGAGCGGTAATCGTAGATCAGCTTCCCAAAGTCGCCCTTGAGCTTAGGCAGGTCGTGGTAGATGATATCTGGAACGTTGAATAGATGCACGACATCGGGGCGCGCCCTCTTTATCAGATCCTTTGCAGCGTTTCCTATCTTCCACCAGTTCCTCGTCTCGAAGCGAGGTGTGATCACCTCATGGCCGAGCTCTTCAAGGGTAGAGCGAAATCGAATCAGCCTCGTCGTCCTCTCTGGCTGGTTGGCGAGCAATAAAACCTTCATACGGCACTCCGAAGAACCTTTTCGTACTGGCCTGCAAGATCCCTCCAGTCGAACTTCTTCGCAAGAGAGCGCTCCTCGTCGACTGGCGGCGGCGATCTCAGGATCCGGTTCACCTGGCTTACAAAGTCATCGAGGTCGTCGTAATAGTAAAGGCCGTCGCCCAGGAGCCGCTCCAGGGAGACCATTCGGCTGGAGAGAACCGGCCGGCCGCATGAGAGGTAATTGAATACCTTGCCGCCGACGACGTACTCGTTCTTGATCATCATCTTCAAGGGGTTGAGCCCGATGTCCATCGCAGAGATGTATCTGCCGAGGTCGGCGTAGGGAACGGCTCCAGTGAAGACGATTCTGTCCAAAACTCCGAGATCTTCTGCCATCTCCTTTATTCGCTCCTCGTAGTCCGTGAATAGGCTTGGCCCGACGACCAGCAATACAACATCGAGCCGGGTTAGGGCCTGCACAACCATCTCGAGGTCCACCCAGTACTCGAGGGATCCGACATATCCGAGGACCGGGCCTTCCAATCCAAGGTCCCTCTTTGCCCGATCCTTGGGAAGGGGCAAGAGCAGGCTCGTATCCACTCCATTGGGTATGATGCGAACTCGATCTACCCCAATCCCTCCCAGGTACCCCTTGAGCTCCTGGGTCAATGTGATCACCAAAGTGGCATGATGGAGGTTGTACCTTGAAATCCGGCCGACGACCCCCTTCACCAGCCTGCCGAGCAGCGAGTTTGGATAGTATATCGATGCCGACTCCTCCAGGTGGTCCAGGTAGTCGAAGACGATTGGGACGCCTACGAGGTTGGCCATGAAGGATGGGATGACGTTCGCCGAGAGGATGACGTCTATGCCTTCCTCTTTCACCACCTGCCTTATCTTCAAGAGATGAATGAAGGAGTTCGAGATGTAGTAAAGGGAAGGGTCTTCCAGGTCGATGCAGCCCGCTGGGATCAGCCGACAGGAGGTGCTCCTGGGCTCATTATCCCTGAATCGCAAAAGCTGGAAGTGGAGCACATATATGTCGTGCCGCTCGCTCAGGATGTCGAATATGAAGTTCAGCCTGTTTGGGAAGGGGTGGCGTATCCAGTCCGTGGTGGGAATGACCAGTATCTTCATGAATGCTGCGGTGTTGCTTATCTCATCACATATAGATCCCACCGCTCCTTCGGACCACTGCGGTTAGCTGGTTGACCGAAAGGATATAATTAGGGCCGCACAGTCAGCTACATGACCAAGTTATCCAGGATGTAATACTGATGAAGGCGGTCATACTGGCGGCAGGAGAGGGCAGGAGATGCCGCCCCCTCACACAGACCAGGTCGAAGGTGATGCTACCTGTGGGCAACAGGCCCTTCCTTGAGCATGTAATCCGGGCCCTGGCAGTAAACGGCATCGAGGACCTCTTGGTGGTCGTGGGATATCAGAAGGAGCGTATCATGAACCACTTCGAGGATGGGCTTCGATATGGGGTACGAATGGAGTACTTCCATCAGCACGAGACCCTGGGCACAGCCCACGCCCTCAAAACGGTGCGCTCAAAGATCGATGATGAGTTCTTGGTGCTGAACGGCGATAACCTGGTCGATGGGAGGGCAATCCACGATCTGCTCTCCGCCGATGGCGATAACGTTATCCTCGCTGCTTTAGGAACTCACTCAGGTGACTATGGCGTCCTCTCTGTGGAAGGCGATTGCGTAACTAGGATCGTCGAGAAGCCTGGAAAGCCTTGCGCCGGAATACTGAACACTGGTGCCTATCGATTCTCTCCAAATATCTTCGACGAGCTAGACAAGACCCCCATCTCTGACCGTGGATCATATGAGCTGACGCAGACCGTGGGTCGATTGATAGACTCCGGCAAGGATGTGCGGGCCAAGGTAACCAGTGGCACCTGGTCGGATGCGATATTCGCATGGGACCTCCTGATGGCGAACAGCTTGGCCTTCGATCTCGGCGAGATGCGAGTCGATGGCGAGATCGAGGATGGGGCCAGGATCAGGGGTGCGGTTGGAGTCGGCAAGGGATCGGTGATCCGATCTGGAACCTATATAATTGGCCCTGTCGTCATAGGGAGGAATTGCGATATAGGCCCGAACGCGACGATCCTTCCAACGACCTCTATCTCCGACTCCGTACGCATAGGGTCGAGTTCGGAGGTCAGGAATAGCATAGTGATGAGCGGAAGCAGGATAGGATCTGGAACGATCGTCACCGACTCGGTCATCGGCTCGAGCTGTGCGCTCGGAGACCAGGTGATGCTGGAGACCGGCTCCTCCTTGGTAGAGGTGGAGGATCTGATACTGAGGGCGGAGTTCGGTGCCATCCTTGCGGATGGCGTTGTGGCATCCGGCAGGGCTTTCATGCATCCGGGGACGATGGTCGGCGCCACATCGCGGATAGGGCCGGGCGCGGTCATTCGTGGATGGATCGATCGGGGAAGCAGGGTGATCTGAGATGTGCGGAATAGTGGCATACGTGGGCGCGGAGAAGGCCGGGCCCATCCTTTTCGATACGCTGAAGAGGCTGGAGTACAGGGGCTACGACTCTGCAGGCATCGCCATGAGGTCGAATGGGGATCTCCTTGTGCTCAAGTCGGCTGGAAGGATAAGCGAGCTAGAGAAGGCCTACCTCACCCAGGGCTCGCCTGGAGATTGCATGGGGATTGGCCATACCAGATGGGCGACCCACGGTCGCCCCAGCGATGATAACGCCCATCCCCATACGTCAGGCGATATCGCCATTGTCCATAACGGCATCATCGAGAACTATCTGGAGCTGCGAGAGCGGCTCTTTGACCTCGGCTACAGGTTCAGCTCCGAGACCGACAGCGAGGTCCTTGCCCATTTGATCAATCATCACTTCCGAGGAGATCTGGCAGAGGCCGTATCCGAGGCGATCTCCGAAGTGGAGGGGTCGTATGCCCTGGCGGTTCTATCCTCCAGGTCTTCAGCGGTCGTCTGCGCGAGAAAGGACAGCCCTCTCGTCATAGGCGTAGGCCTCGGCTGCAACTATGTGGCTTCCGATGTTCCAGCCCTTCTTCCATACACGAGGGAGGTGGTCCGACTGAGGGACGGGGAGTTGGCCATCATCCATCGTGGCCAGTTGGAGATCAAAGACCTTTCCGGCCGGCCTGTGGCCTATTTGATGGAGCATATCGACTGGGATGTGGACGCCGCTGAGAAAGGGGGCTACTCTCACTTCATGCTAAAGGAGATTCATGAACAGCCGCGAGCCCTTCAGGAGACGATGGCCGGCAGGATCTCTGAGATCGGGGGCGATGTGATGATCGACCTTGGCTTCTCCGACGATGAGGTGCGAAAGATCCAGCGCGTTTGCATCGTGGCCTGTGGGACATCCTACCACGCAGGCCTCCTTGCGAGGTATCTCTTCCTGAGGGCCGCAGGTCTTCCAGTTGACGTGGAGGTGGCTTCAGAGTTCCAGCATCAGCAGATGCGCCCGGAGACGCTGCTCGTTGCAATATCTCAATCGGGGGAGACTGCAGACACGCTGCAGGCATTGAAGAAGGCGAGTCCTTGCGGGATCCGTTGCATTGCAATCACCAATGTCGTCGGCAGCACCGTCACGAATCTCGTGGACGGGACGATCTATACAAGGTGCGGCCCGGAGATCGGGGTTGCGGCGACGAAGACCTTCACCTCTCAATTGGCGGCCTTGATCCTGCTCGGGATCAGGCTTGGACGGGCTCGAGGCCATATCTCGCCTGACAAAGCGAGAAAGATGCTCGTGGAGTTCTCCAGGTTGCCGGGATTCGTTCAGGAGGTTCTCGATGAGAGGGAGAAGATCCGGGAGATCGCCGAGCAGTACGCGGGGTCATCCACTTACTTCTTCATCGGGCGGGACTACCTGTATCCCATCGCCTTGGAGGGCGCGTTGAAGATGAAGGAGATCGCTTACATCCCAGCCGAGGGCTATGCCGGGGGGGAGCTGAAGCACGGCCCCCTTGCGCTCATAACCGACGGCACCCCGGTCGTGGCGCTTGCTACCTGCGGGAAGAAGATCCAATCCAATATCAAGGAGGTGAGGGCAAGGGGAGCTGAGTTGATAGCCATCGTGGAGCGAGGCGACCCGAATATCGGAAAGGTCGCAAGCACTGTCATTGAGCTCCCCCCAGCAATGCCCATCCTATCTGCCGTCCTATGCACTGTTACGCTTCAGCTGCTCTCCTACTACACCGCATTGAAGCTCGGACGCGAAATCGATAAGCCCAGGAACCTGGCAAAGAGCGTCACGGTCGAGTAAGGCATCGCACCTCTGCCGGGGCGATGCCTGGGGGGGTCCGGTCCCCTCCGCTTTTTTCCCCCTTCCCCGATGGGGTCTATCTCTCGAATAGTCGACGTAGTGATAATCTGGTTTTCGCATGGGTTGCTTTTTTTAATCGGATATCTCAATTCTTAGCAGAGCATAATATGATTCTTTAATTATTAGCAGGCTATAACATGATGCTGGAAAAATTCATAAATAATGAGTCCGCACTGTGTCTAGATGTCGATGGACGACCTGAGCCGTGGAAGTGGTGGATGGATCGATTACACGATAGCGAGAGCTATCGAATGGCCGGGCAAAGCGTTCTCCCTCCTCTGCAAGGGAGGAATCCTTGCCAACTACATCATAGCCATCCTCATAATCCTCTCGCTAAACTTCCTCCTGCCCCGGATGATGCCGGGCGATCCATTGCAGGCAATCTACGGCGACGAGGCGCTCGTAGCCATGACGCCTCAGCTGGAGGCCGATCTGATCCATAGGTTCGGCCTCGATCTCTCAATCGATCAGCAATTCATAGCCTACCTCTCAGCGTTGGCCCATGGGGACTTGGGCTACTCCTATTACTATGGCGAGTCGGTCTCGCAAGTCATATTGGCATTTCTGCCCTGGACCATCTTGCTCGCGGGCTCGGCGATGATGATATCCACCGCAATTGGCCTCCTCCTTGGAATGGAGTCGGGATACCGGAGGGGGCAGCCGCTTGATAAGCTCTTGCTCGCCGGGGTTATATTTCTAAGCGGCCTTCCCGACTTCTTCATTGGAATCCTGCTCTTGATCGTATTCGGTGTGAGCTGGAGAGTTCTGCCCCTCTCCGGGGCACTGACGCCTTATGGCGATCTTCATGGAACTGCTCTCGCATTGGACCTCCTTCGTCATCTGGCAGCCCCTCTGGCAGCTCTGGTCATCGTCAGGATGACCTCCACATATCTTCTTACGAGGAACAGCATGATCGCAACGCTTGGAGAGAGGTACATCGTGACCGCCCGGGGCAAGGGTTGTTCTGAGCGGCGAATCCAATACATGCACGCAGGGAGAAACTCGCTCCTCCCCGTCGTGACGAGCGTAGGCCTCCACCTGCCAAATATCGTTACAGGGGCGCTTTTTGTGGAGATAGTCTTCGCCTATCCGGGGGTGGGATGGCTTCTTTACAACTCCATTCTGAGTCGCGATTATCCCCTTATACAGGGGATCCTTCTAATGGTAACGCTCTCGGTGCTGACCGTGAACATGGCTGTGGACCTCGCCTATCGAAGGCTGGATCCGAGGGTTGGCAATGCACATTGATCCTTTGGGGGAGGTCATGGGCAGATCGACAGGGAGGATCGGCCTGCTGCTTCTCTGTCTGATGGTGGGCCTTGCCCTTTTTGCCCCTATGCTCACGCAGTATTCTCCCAGCCAGAGGACGGATGCCAGCCCTTTCAGCCCCCCCTCCAAAGATCATCCCCTGGGGACGAACGATGCCCGCCAGGATATTTGGACCAGGTTGATCTATGGGGCAAGAACATCGCTCTCGGTGGCAGTTGGGGTAGCACTTCTCTCAGGCCTCATCAGCGCAACGATCGGGAGCACGTCGGCCATCTTTGGGGGGCTCTACGATCGCTTCTGGATGAGGGTGGTCGATGCGATGCTGGCAATACCGGCGGTTATAATTGTGATTCTTGTCGCAACCTATCTCCAGCCCAACCTGATGCTGATGATCGTCCTGATCTCCGCCATGTCCTGGCCGGGCGGGGCGAGGGTGGTTCGTGCCCAGACATTATCGTTGAAGGAGAGGATGCATGTATCGGCAGCGAAGACCTTCGGGGCGGGATGGAGACATATCCTCAGTAGGCATATACTGCCTGACCTAGGGCCGGTATTGCTCGCCATAATGATCCAGGATGCGAGGGCGGCAGTCTTCATGGAGGCGGGGCTTTCCTTCCTTGGCATTGCCGATCCGAGCATGATAAGCTGGGGGAAGATGATGCAGTATGCGCGGGTCTTCACCTACCTGGATGTTTGGAAGTGGTGGCTCCTTCCAACAGGAATTGCCCTCTCCATCACGCTCGTGGGGTTGAGCCTGATTGGATTCTCCCTGGAGACCGCGCTTGACCCCAGGCTGAAGGATAGGAGGGAGGCATGATGCCAGTTGATGTCATGATGCCAGAGGAGGGCGCAATGCCGGATGGTGTCATGATGTGGATGGAGGCTTGATGCTCGATATCGAGGGATTGAAGGTCTCGTTTGGCGAGAGAGAAGTCCTCAAGGGCGTGGACATCCATCTGGAAAGAGGGGATGCCCTCTCGATCATAGGCGAGTCGGGTGCTGGAAAGACCACCCTTGCCATGAGCATTATGGGGCTTCTAAACGGCGGATGCTCTGGAAGGATCGTCCTGCAGGGACGCGATATTCTGGAGATGGGGGAATCAAGAAGGCGGGAGATCAGGGGGGATGTGATGGCCATGGTCTTCCAGAACGTCGAGGATGCGCTAGATCCGGTCTATACCATCTCAGATCAGATCGAAGAGGCGATCCTGGTCCACCACCCCATGGATAAGGACAGGCTTCGCTTGAGGGTGGATCATCTCTTGATCCAGGTCGGGCTCAACCGTGAGAAGGGAGATGCCTATCCCCATCAGCTCAGCGGAGGCGAGAGGCAGAGGGCATTGATCGCAATGGCGCTTGCAAACGATCCCCAGGTCCTGATCCTCGATGAGCCGACCGCGTCGCTCGACGCCATGACTAAGGCCGAGATACTGGGCCTGCTTCGAGAGTCCATGAGGGATAGGATCGGCCTAGTCGTCACCCACGACATCTCCGCGGCTTCGAGGATCAGCAACCGGATGGCGGTCCTTTATTCGGGGAGGATTCTCGAGATGGGTGACACCGAGGAGGTTCTTGCTCGGCCGCTTCATCCCTACACGAGGGGGCTTCTCCGATCGTCTCCGAATATGATCACCACAAAGGATCTTCAGGGGATTCCCGGCCGCATGAATTCGGGCGTTAAAGGCTGTCCATTTCATCCTCGATGTACGCAGCACCAGCAACGTTGCACGTTCGAGCTTCCCGAGCTTCGAGATGTGGGGGGACGAATGATCGCATGCCATCGAGGGGGAATAGTGCCCCTCCTGGAGGTGAGGGGGCTATGCCGATCCTTTGGGCCTTTGAAAGCGGTGGATGGGGTTGATCTCAACCTATGCGAGGGGGAGACCCTAGCCCTCGTTGGCGAGAGCGGCTCGGGCAAGACCACGCTTGCCCGGATGATCATGGGCCTAACTAGGCTCGATTCGGGGGAGATTTGCCTGGAGGGCGAGCCCTTGGAAGCTCGCTCTAAGGAGTTCTATCGGAGAGTGCAGATGATATATCAGAACCCGAGGGAGTCCATAAGCCATCGCATGAACGTGGCCGAGGCCATAATGGAGCCTCTTGATGTTCAGGGCCTTGGCCGGTCCCGCGAGAAGCTGGAGAGGGTGCTCGATGAGGTCGAGCTTTCCAGCGATCCCGAGTTCCTGAACCGATACTCTCATCATCTAAGCGGAGGCGAGGCGCAGAGGGTGGCAATCGCCCGGGCCCTGATACTCGATCCAAAGCTCCTCATCGCCGACGAGCCGACATCGGCGCTCGACTCCAGCGTCCAGGCGAAGATATTGAGGCTGTTGATGGACCTGCAGGAGAAAAGGGGGCTTGCCATCCTCCTCGTGACCCATGACCTTGCCCTTGCGCGAAAGGTAAGCGACAGGATGGCCGTCATGAAGGGCGGAAAGATCTTGGAGGAGGGGCTCACAAGCGATCTCTTGGCCCATCCCTTACACCAATATACCCGAGAGCTAATGGAATCAGCGTCAGGCGTCGACGACGATGGAGTTCAGGTCAAGGCGAGAAGGCAGGTAGAGAGGGAGGGCGATTGTATCGAGGAGCAGTCATTCGAGGTTTGCCGCAGGCCGGGGACCTGGCAGAGGATGATCAGATGGATGAGGAGTTCATAAAAGCAAGCCAGTTTCACGGGCATATCTGCCCCGGGCTGGCAATAGGGTATCGCGTGGCGAAGTACGTCTTGGGCCACTTCACACGATCGGAGGATGAGGAGCTGGTAGCCGTTGCGGAGAACAAGTCATGCAGCATCGATGCGATCCAGTACATGTTGGGATGCACGATGGGCAAGGGAAACCTTGTTCTGCATGACAATGGAAAGCAGGTTTTCACGTTCTTCTCCCGGGATAGGGGAGTTGCGATGCGGATCTACTTCAAGATGAACCTCTCCCAGAGGATGGATGCAATGAGGAAGAGCAATCCGGATCTGGCCGAGGCGGAACTCATGAGGAGGGCGAGGCAAGAGGCTGTGGAGTACATCCTCGAAGCAAGCGACGAGGACCTGCTCGCAGTCTCCGAGCTGGACCTTGCGCCGCCCAGGAAGGCCAGGATCTATCCAACTCTCCATTGCCAGGAGTGCGGGGAGGGCTTCATGGAGATCAGGGGTAGGACTATCGGGGGAAAGGTCGTCTGCCAGGGATGCTTCGACCGCCTGACGGCCTGATCCAGCTCTCCCCCCTCGGCAAAAGCTTTTCCTCAAGGGCATCAAGGCCACAATTTCGCCATAGATGAGGTTTCCAATCCCGATTAGGAGAAACCGGCCATCCGTTTGCGATTTGAACGAGAGCTCCGGTGTAGTAGGGCGCTGTAGAGCAAAGGCGGCAGGTGAGACAGGCAGGTGAATCCAATGATAGAAGGGATCGACTGGAACGATATGTGGAGGCGAAAGGTTGAGGCCTCCTCATGGGAAAATAAGCATGAGAACTGGATCGAGTTCTGGGATCGGAGGGCGGAGGGATACGATTCCAGGGTCAAGTCTAATCGTGAAAGGCAGATCGAGGCTGTATTGGGCCTCAATATAGAGTCGGAGGACTCAGTGCTCGACGTGGGGGCAGGTCCTGGGACGTTCTCAATTCCCATTGCCCGGAAGGCGAGGCTTGTAACTGCGGTTGAGCCGTCCAGAGGGATGATCTCCTGCCTCTGCAGAAACGCAAGGGAGGAAGGCCTCGAGAATATCGTCCCAATCGAGAAGCTCTGGGAGGATGTGCGGCCAATTCAAGACGTCGCAGAGCACGATGTCGTCATCGCATCCTACTCGCTCGGCATGAAGGATATCAGGGGGGCTCTCGAGAAGATGGACCTGCTTGCAAAAAGGTGGGTCTATCTCTTCCACTTCGCAGGGGATGCTTCCGCGATCTATCGGGATCTCTGGTACGAGGCTCACCATGAGGAGTACAGATCCGGCCCGGACTACATCTATCTCATAAACGTCCTCCACCAGATGGGCATCTACGCCAACGTCGAGGTCAGCTCCGAGGAGCAGATCCAAAGGTTCTCCGACCTGGACGAGGCTGCAAGCCACTGGTCGGAGAACCTGGATGCGCCGCCTGAGGCGGAGAAGGCCATTCGGGACCATCTCTCATCCATGCTGGAGAGGGACGGGGACGACCTCGTCCAGAGGGAGATGATGAGGCGGGTCAAGATATGGTGGAGGCCGGATACGCGGGAAGCAGGCGAGATATGAAGCGGGCGGAGCCGGTCCAGATCCTCGCCATTCTCCCGGCTCTGGATGGCTTCTCTCATGGGGAGAGGCTCCTAAGATCTCGCAATTGGCATGAGGGGGACCCTTTGGGCTCGGTTTCTACCCTTTGTGGATGGGCTCGCCGGGATCATGAGCATATCAACCACGAATGAACGCGAATGAACACTAATAATATCCATTAAATTACATTATTCGGAATTATATATTGTGGCATGTATATTGTTTTAATTGAAGAACAGGCATGGCCAAGATGACAATTATTAGAATTGAATGGTAGCGGGGAGTAGATTTGAACTACTGATCTACGGGTTATGAGCCCGTCGGGATTTCCTGGCTACCCCACCCCGCTTCTGTCGTGGCAGACATCCCTCCCTCTGGCGAACCCGTATAAAAGCTTTTGCGCACGGCCTCGCATCGATGGGGTGCGACCTTGGGCGGATGAATCCTTCGATCATCAACCATCGTCATGGAAAGATATAAATTACTTTAAGTTGATGTTGTCGATTGGGGAATTCGATCATGATCTCTATCTCCAATATGGGCATCATAGCCCTCCTACTCCTCTTCATCTCGGCCTTGCCGTCTGCTGCGGATGATGAGCTGAAGTACGGATCCAAGGTCCTCTGGCACGATGTGGATGAGGCCCGGCCCCTCTGTCCATTCTATGCCGGGCCAGAGTTCGCCTTCGTGGATGCCGGCATCCGGGGCATATTCGATCCCGAGGATCCGGTCTATGTGAACATCGATGCCCGGGACAGCCAGGTGAATGAGAACGATGTCCGGCTCACTCCATTTGGCAGCATCCCTGCTGGAACTCAGGTCAGGATAGACGACCCGGACTATGGCTATAAGCTCTCTCGCTTCGGCATCATGGGCTTTCCGGCTGCTGAGATGCGCTACTTCGATGTGGATGGGGATATGGCATACAGCCTCGATGATCCGGTCTACCTGGATATCAAGCCGGGTGTCGTCAATGCCGGGGATATCCGCATCAATGGATACCTAGGCTACGAGGCAGGGGGCCGGGTCAGGGACGCCCAGGCCGATAGCGACAAGCCGACCCTGACGCTTCCCGGAATGCTCAGCTTCTTCAACGCCAATGGGAACATCAACAACGGCGGATGGGGCATCTACGATTATGGGGACCTGGTCTACATGGATACCCAGTATCCATTCTACGAGGTGACGATAAACGACGTGAGGTTGACGAGCTGAGGGCCTTCCCCTCTGCTCTTGTTTGGAAGATCGGATCCGGTATCGGCTGGGATCACGTTAGCGATGTCAGATGGGCAAGCGAGTCCTTTATGAGTTGGAATTTGGAACTATCTGAGAATACGAGCATTATCGGATGCCATTTATCCCTGGGAATCCCCCGAATTGATTTTTTATACGATCATATGCTGAGTTCGGGATCTAAGAAAAACCATCCGATTTCAGAATTACGATCCATTCGGTTGACTACCAAAAAATACTTATGTTATCGAGATATTCTATATCTAATATGCTAGATCAGTGGTGGTGGCGCGAGGTGTGTGTGTGCGGCCATTTCCATTGGAGATTAGGAGGAATAAAACCTTGAAGAGAGTAGCAACTCGCGCTCTGGCTGCAAGCCTTGCATTGATGCTGTTGCTCGCCGGGGCTGTCGCATACGACTTTGGATCCAAGGTGGCGCCCGGGGATGCGGATATAGGACTGCTTCTGAACAACCTGAGCGATCCACGCATCGCCTACTGGGATATCGGAGTGCCTCCAGGGGTCTATGATGCGGGAGACGTGGTCTATCTGGACATTGCAAACAACAGCTTGGTGGATGCCTACGATATTCGGCTCACTCCATATGGCGCCCAGGCTGCGGGAAGCAAGGTTCTCCCCAGCGATAACGATATCAATGCTCCATTGAAGCTCCTGGATAGCTCGACAGAGATATCGTACATGGAGCTGGATGGGACTCCCGGCTACAACCTGATGGACTCGGTCTACATCCATATCAACACGACAATAAATACTCATCAAAACGACATCAGATTGGTGAAGGTGGGCGGCCTGGATGCCGGAACGAGAGTCCTCGACTTCCACGAGGACAACAACATGCCCTTGAGCACGCTCTTGAGGTTCCCGGTTCCGCCGGGAGGTCCATTTGCCACCATCCGGTTCAACAACGTGAACGGTAACTTCGATGTCTTCGGCCAGCCGGCCTATGACCTACCGGACGTGGTCTACATCGATTGCTCAACGCCTGGAGCAGCGCCCATTGGCTTCGTTATTCCAAACGATGTGCGCCTCTCCCTCTAGAGCCCGATCCATACGGGCTCCTCCCCTCCTTTTCTTGTTCATGGTGGCTTCGATCATTTAATATATATCCTGTCAAAACTAAACACATGGCATTGCTCCTGGGCGTGGACGAGGCGGGCAAGGGTCCGGTCATCGGGTCCATGTTCGTGGCAGGCGTGGTGGTGGAGGAGGAGAAGCTCTTCGACCTTGCCGCGATGGGGGTGAAGGACTCAAAGCTGCTCTCGGCGAATAGAAGGGATATATTGGCCTCCAGGATTTGCAATCTTTCCGATGATCATTACGTGCTCGAGGTTAAGGCGTCTGTCATCGATGAGCTCCGTCAGATAATGACCATGAACGAGATCATGGTCCGGGCCCACTCCCAGGTGGTCCAGAGGCTGAAGGCGGATAAGGGCATCTTGGATGCGGCAGACGTCGACGAGCGCCGCTTCTGCCGCCGGGTATGCGAGGACAGCGGGACCTCGATCGACCTCGTTGCCGAACACAAGGCGGATAGGAACCATCTGATAGTAGCGGCCGCATCGATCGTTGCCAAGCATCGAAGGGACCGGTCGATCCGCGATCTGGAGCAACGGGCCGGAGCGATCATAGGCAGCGGCTATCCATCGGACCCGAAGACCATCCGCTTTATCGAGGGCTGGATAAAAGAGCATGGCGTACTTCCTGCATGTACCAGGAAGACCTGGGCTACTGCACAACGCTTAATAGGGAGTTCGGTATAGTCGGAAGCGAGATCGAAGCATCGTGTATGGAATGTGATCCCCATGGATATCGAAGATACATTGCTGATGATTCCGGGTCCTGTGAAGGTTGCGCCTCGCGTCCTTCGGGCCATGTCCAAGCCGATGATGAGCCACAGAAGCCCCGAGTTCGGGGCCATATACGAGGACTGTAAAACGCTGCTCCAGGAGTTCTTCATGACCAAAAACGAGGTCGTGATAATGAGTGGAAGCGGCACCTGCGCCATGGATGCGGCCATCGGCGGCCTCATGGACCGGGATGGAAAGATCGTTGCCGCCACCAACGGCAAGTTCGGAGAACGATTTACCGAGATCGGCGATCGCTATGGGTCGGCCATTCCAGTGAACTTCGAGTGGGGCATGCCCTTCCAGCCCGACTCAATCGAGGCTGCAATCGAGGACGGTGTCAAAGCCCTTGCCATGGTTCACAACGAGACATCGGTCGGCATAATCAATCCCGCTGAGACGGTTGGAAAGATCGCAAGGAAGCACGATCTACCCTTCGTCGTCGATGGCATATCCTCGATCGGCGGAAACGAGTTCCTGACCGACGCCTGGGGTATCGATGTGGCGATCACCGGCTCTCAGAAGTGCCTGGCCGTCCCCCCTGGCCTTGCTGTAGTTGCCGTGAGCGAAAGGGCGGAAGATCGGCTGGTCGAGGGGTGTGGAAGCTACTATGCTGACCTGCGGGCGCATATCAAGAGCGCGAGAAAGAAGCCGGCTCAGACCCCCTATACACCGGCAGTCCCCCTCTTCTACGCCCTGCAAGAAGCCTTGCATATGGCAAAGGAGGAGGGCTTCGACGTCCGAAGGAAGCGCAGCCAGAGGCTTGCCGCGTCCGTTCGAGCAGCGGCAGGAGCGCTTGGGATAGAGATCTTTCCTGTAAAGGGCGAGTTCTCCGAGTACTCCAATACGGTCACCGCGATGAAGACTCCTTCAGGAATTTCCGATGACAAGCTCCGAGGAGGCATGAAGAAGCATGGGATCGTTGTCTCCGGCGGGCAGGAGCGGCTCAAGGGAAAGATCTTTCGCATAGGCAGCATGGGGGTATGCTCCGAGGGCGACATCCTGCGCACGATACAGACGCTCGAGATGGTCCTTGCCAAGGAAGGCGTGATCGGCGAGCTAGGCGCAGGAGTTGAAGCTGCCTGCAAGGTGCTCGATGGCTAGAGGCCTAAGCACCGTTCAATTTTTCATTTCATCGGCGAAGGGCCGTGCTCGTTTGATATCATAAGGATCCTTGAGATGCTGACTAAAGGATATCGCTATCTGGAGGCATCGCAGTTCCGCTAAAGGCCGGCCGAAAGGGCAATTTACCTCTACGTATCGAGCATGCCCTTTGGCATTCCACAAGCGGGCAATTCTATTCACTTTATTTAACCATAAACTTTAATACTTGTGTCCAGTAGTTACAGATATACCGGGATTGGGGATATTCATGGAGTTCGTTGATATCTGTGGAGGACGTGGCCTGGGGTCGGTTCGTCGGTGGCGGGCCTCTTTGCCACGATGCATTGGGGTCATCTTAGCTCTCCTTCTCCTGCTGGGCCTGCTCTGCGTCCCCTGTGCGGGTCAGAGCGACTATGAGCTGAGGGATGCAATGGTCACTCCCGACTATGGATATGGAGACTTCAACTACTCGGCAAAGATCGGCATCACCGGAACCACAACCGATGTCTCTGGCAAGTACAAGGTCGTGCTTAGGATCTACGATGGAGATCGCCTGCTTCGCGAGGCAAGCTCGATGGAGCGCCGTCTTAGCAACTCGGAGATCGGAAACCGCCTGAGCGAGCCTTTCCTCTTCGGCCCTTTCAACTTCCAGAGGGACTTTGGGATAGTGACTACGAAGAACGCATCCTTCGAGTTCGTCCTCCTCAAGTCGGGAACGGAGCAGGCAAGGTCCAGCCTTAGAGGTCCCGAGGTCGAGCCGCCTCATATCATCGGTACACCCCAATTCAACGCAAAGCCCTACTTCTTCCAGGGGCTTTCCGTCTCCACCAGCTTCAAGGACCAGGCCGGACTTGCGCCTTCTGCGCACATCGAGCTGAAGGGCCCCCTGGGAACCGATTTGGAGCGATCCTGGAACACGGGCGAGCTTGCTTGCAGCGGGTCTGGGACGGTTTATACCTCTCGCATCTTGGAAGATACCTCCTCTTATCGTGAGGGGGGAAACTTCAGCTTCGAGTTCGTCTACAACAACCTCCGCATGGATCCGATGGTCTTTGGACCCTACAACTTCACTGTTATGCCCTATACGCCTTCCATCGAGAGGTTCTCGGTCGCTCCCGCCATTGACTACACGAACTTCACAATTAGGGCTTTTGTAAGCGACGAAGGCGCAAGAACCGTCGGGGGAAGCACCATGGGGAGCAGGGCCGATCTCATCATCAGCCATCCCTCGAAGGGATCTGTAACCTACGCCGACTCCCAGCCCAGGGTCGAGGGCGGCTACTTGGTCTTCGAGTGGGATGAAACTGAGGTTCCCTTCGATCGAGGCGATGTAGACCTCAGCGATCCTCGCAAAGGCGGCCAGCCATTCGAGGCCCGGCTTGTCTACGTAAACGATAACTGGGATTTTGGGGTGGAGAGCTCAAACGTCTCCTTCATCGTCGTAGAGGAGGTTCCAACGCTCGATCTGCGCTACAGCCCGGTCGTCTACATGAGAAGCGGCCAGATAGCGAGGGAGTCCATAACCGCGACCATCGGCTTCTCCAAGGGCGCAGGGGAAGCGCGGCTCGCGCTTGCCGGTCCCGGACTGGATTATAATCGTACCGTCGAGGGAACATCGCTTGGCGGGAATAAATACCGCTATGAGTGGCAGCTGACATTAGACGATAGCAATAGCAATCATAACTACACGCTATCGCTCGCATTTCTTCACCCAGCCCTTGAAGGAGGCTCCTTCGAGTTCGAAGGGAGAAACGTATCTGTCCGCCCGATATCGGTGGAGTACAGGGACTCAATTGTGCTCCCATCCGGGGGAAGGTGGAACGAGAGCTTCGCCTACTCGACGAATGTGGACTCGAGCGTCGATTGCGAGATAATGCTCCAGATATTCAACCCCTGCAGCCGGGAGTGGGAGGACTGGAGCTCCAAGAAGGTCTCCGCCGGCATCTCGGCGCTCAACTGGACGCTAAACCCATTCCGCTATGAGTGTCCGGGAATGGAAGGATCCACCGCCATGTACCGTTTCAAGGCGAGCTTTCAGGGCGTCGATTATATCTCTAGGCCTTTCTTTGGGCCTTTTATATCCGCAAGCGCTCCTATGCTCGTCTCCTTCGACCTCTCGCCCACGGTCTACGTCCCTGTCGGCGGAAGCACGATCGAAGCCGTCCGGGCGACGGTTGAGTATGCGGGGGGAATGGGCGATATGAGATTGATCGTCTCAGGACCTGGCTTGAGCTTTGACGAGACTTCAGCGGGCGTCGCTTTGGGCGGAGATCGCTATCGATACGATTGGACCGTGCCCTTCCGCTACAGCCATGCTAACAACAACTACACAGCAACGCTATCCTTCTCCCATCCCTCCCTAGCAGGCGGCTACCTCTTCGAGAATAGGACTGTCGAGGTCCGGCCAATCTACCTAGCCTTTGAGGAGGGCTCTGTCGTCCCCTCCCGCGGTCGCTGGAACGACTCATTCCTCTACTCGGTCAAGGTAAACTCGACAACTGATATGGACCTCGCCCTCCAGATCTACAATCCCTGCAGCATGGAATGGGAGGATCGTGAAGGTGGGGCGGTCGGCCGGGGAACAAGCAGCCTGAACTGGACTCTCTCACCATACGAGTACTCCTGTCCGGATATCACAGGGGCGCTTTCGAGGTACAGGTTCAAAGCCCGATTCGACGATATCGAGTACGGATCCCGGGTCTATTACGGGCCGCAGATCACAGGAGGCCAGCCGGAGCTGATATCACTCGATTACGATCGAGAGGTATACGTGAGCGAGGGATCCCTCACTTACCAGAGGATAAGGGCGACAATCGACAGCCCGCTTGGCCAGGGCGTTTCGCAGCTGAGGGTCTACGGTCCGGGCAAGAGCGTGGACGTCTCATCCCCTGGCCAGCCCCTGGGCGGAGACAAGTATGCCTACTGGTGGTCGATACCCTTTGGGGTCGAAAACGTTGGAAACCACACCATATCCCTGAGGTTCCTCCATCCGGAGCTCGAGGGAGGTGGATACTCGTTTGCAGATGCGCCAATGGAGGTGCTCCTAGTTGAGGGCATGCCCGCAGAGCCTCAGCTCGTAGACCTCAACTATACGCCGCTCCTCCTCATCGACGGCGACGAGGTGGCATACCAGGAGATCGAGTCAAAGGTTGCTTCTCTGGCTGGAGCAGGCGAGCTCAAGCTCAGCCTGACAGGTCCGGACAAGGACCTGGAGGAGTTCCCCGAGGCAGAGGAGATGGGATCGAACATCTACAGGTACAGGTGGTCCGTCCCGTTCGATCGGTCCAACGACCAGAATACCTACAAGATATCGCTTGCCTATATCCTGGGCGAGAATAGCTACGCATTGGGAGATCGAATGATGGCTGTTGCGATGCGCGATGGGCCAGCTCCCAAGATCTTGGAGCCTACGCTCACCGTGGAGTACGATCGGACCCTCTACGTGCCGCGTGCCGGAAGCGCGGACCAGATCGTCAGGGCGACGGTTAACTACTCACTGGGGATGGGCAAGCTTGAGCTCAACATCTCCGGAGCGGGGATGGATTTCAGCGGTATCGAGGAAGGTCGCCGCGCAAATGGCCAGAGGTATCTCTACGAGTGGAGCGTTCCCTTCAACTCGAGCCATATCGATGAGAGCTACACGCTAGCCCTCACTTACATGCACCCAAGCCTACCTGGCGAATCGTACAGGTTCGCCGACCGATACATGCAGGTTAAAGCTGCCTCCGGTGGAGAAGAGGCAAGGCTGGCCTTCGAGAACGCGCAAGTGCTTCCGGAGAACGGGTCTTCATTCACCCATTTCGCATACTATGTAGACCTGAAGACCGATCTCGACGAGGCAGATGTGGAGCTATTGACATCCGATCCCGGATCCAGCATCTGGACATCGCAAGGCTTGGTACACTACGATGGTTCGAATGCCACGCTCTGTTGGCCCGATGTGATGATCGACGGCGAATCATACGGCCTTGCCAGGTACAGGTTCAAGTACGGAACCGCTTTCTCCAATATATCCCAAGGGCCGGCCTTAGAAGAGCCATCGGCCCTCGTCGTTGCGAGCGTCGACCCGATTGAAGGTTCCCTCTACTCCACAACGCCGCTCATAGGTGAGATCTCCCGGGTATACACATATACCTTCACAGCGGACGTTCGGGGATCCCTGGGGGAGGGATCGACTGAGGTGAGGCTTGATGTATACGATCCCGTGGCCAGACGCTGGATCAATGCGGGCAGCCAGACCTACGATCCAAGCAGGACGCGGCTGTTATACCTGGTCAACTTCGCAGGGCTTTCCTTCCAGGAACTGTTCTTGAACGAGACCAAGTACAGGTTCGTTGCAAGGGACAGGATCCTCGGCGAGTTTCCCGGCCCGAATATCACAGTCAACCTTAGATCCGAGCGTGCGATTCGCGTTGGAGACAAGATCACATATCAGGTGGATGTGAGGTCGGTGCAGCCTGCAAAGATCGCGCTCGCCTATACAACCGATAACGTCCATTGGCATCGGTCCGATAGTAGGGACTACGATTTAGCGGATGAAGGGTGGAAGACGCTCGAGTGGGAGGAGTATCCGCGTTATTACGCCTATGAGTTCGAGGTGATGAGCTAGATGAAGAAGGCCTTGGTTGTAACGCTAGTGCTTCTCCTCTCCCTCTTCCTCTCCCTCCCGGTCCACGGGGGCGAGGTACTCGGGCCTGGCGGGGGAGGAGGGGATGGCGGCGATGGGGGCGACGGCTCCAGCAGCAGTAGCAGGAGCAAGCTCACCCTCGACAACTTCGTGAGGTATCTCGAGAGCTGGCAGAAGGATAAGCCGACCCAGTATCAGTACATGGTAAAGCTCCTGAGCACGGGCAATCCCGAGTCCTACCAGACCCCGAATGTATGGCTCCAGTACGCTGGAAACCAGACCGTGAGCAGGAACGAGCCGCTCAATCTGGGATTCTACGTCCAGAATCCAAATCCCCTCGATCTGAGGAGGACGGTCTTCGTGGATCTCGAGGCAAAGCTCCCGGGCGAGACGAAATACCAGAAGCTCAACCTGTACACCCAAGCGGTCCAGCCCTTCGACTACCAGGAGAAGGGGAAGGTGAACTGGACCGCCAAGATCTGGCCAGAGTTCGCATCGTTCAGCTGCCTCGAAAAGGTTGGAGATGTGCGGCTTCGGGCGCTTGTTTCAGACGGTAGCAACAAATGGTACTCCAGTGCGAGCGGAAACAGCCGTCCATACTACGGCGAGCTCGTCTTGAATGTCACGAACTCACCTCCTGTGATGGATAACGCAACGCTCATCTGCACTGAGTCGCCCAGGTACAACGACCCCATCGAGTACGTCGCCTCGGTCTACGATCCCGATGGCGATCTCATGAATGTGACGCTTCACATCCTGGATGAGGCGGGCTGGGAGGTTAGGAACGAGACACAGGACGTCAAGTCCGGACAGGTTCGCTTCAAGGCTGCGCAGTACGGCTTCTTCGGAGAGGCCGATGCCGGGAAGAACTACACGTACTATTACACGATCGGAGACGGCATCGATACCGTCTGCTATCCGCCCAGCGAGGATGGAAACGCTACGCTGGAGGGGCCTCGCATCAGGTCAAATCCGAAGCTCTGGGTGGAGACCCCTCATGTAGAGCCCGAGGACGATAACTACTACTATTGGGGAGAGTATAACTTCAGCCTGGAGATGAGAAACCAAGAGCCGTACAACATGGAGATCCCTGTGACACTTAAGATCAGAACGGAGGACAAGAACTGGAAGCCTGTTGCAAAGAGGACGGTCTTGGTAACCCCGGACTCAAAGCGAGAATATTTCCCAACCAGCGATGCCTTCGATGTCCTGGATAGAGGATCCCAGTTCTCCTTCCGCTTCGAGTATCCCGAGTACGATCAGAATAACAGCATGTCGATTGATATGCAATGGGCAAACCCGTTGAACGAGAGGCTTATGAAAAACGGCCTTGCATCCTTCCCCATAGCGATCAACTTGCTGTTGCTGATGGTGCTTCCGCTCCTCGGGGGGATATTCCTGGAGAGGTGGATGGGCAAAGGGAGGATGGGGTGATCCGATGAGCATAATGCAGGCCTCGTTTGTTGCCATTGTATTGCTGCTCATCCTCGGATGTGGAGTACATCTCCTGAACGTGAGGAGGATTCACGGAAGGATAGAGAGGCTGGAGAGCAAGGCCGTTCCAATGGAGAAGCTGTTACCTGACCTGTACAGCTGCCAGGGATCCAACTTCAACTCCCTCATTTTAGCCGCTTGGATCCTATTCCTTGCGGGAGCTGCCTTTCTATATTTGCTTACGCCCGCGGTATTCCCGGATGGAAACTACTTCGCATTTCTTCCAGGGCTTTCAAGCAGCTGGGTGGGCCTTGTCATCTTCGGGCTTTTAGGATATCTGATAATGATCTTGGTAATTGTTGGAGGCGAGAAGCTGCCCGAGAGCTGCCGGTGCTTCCGTCTAGCAGAACTATACGGGTACTACACGCTTAGCCGAAACGAGAAGCGGGTGATGATAGCAGCAATTCCGCTTCTCTGGATATCGATATTGATCTCTACCCACATGGCAACCGTATATCCTGAGCTCTGGGCGGCTGAATGGTGGACGGCCTTCCTCCTCCTCTTGGCCTCTCTCGTGCTGCTGATCTGGCCTGTGGCGAAGGAGATGTTCGAGGGGAGATGATATGAGGCTATGCATTGTTGGGATCGGTGGGACGGGCGGCAAGGTTGCCCAGGAGTTCCTTGGAAACGAGGACCTGGAGTCTTTCAAGCTTTCAGGGTTGACCTGTGGGGAGCATATCACATCGGGGGGGATCAAGGGGGTATGGCTGGAGTCGGATGAGAACGATGCCAAGAATAAGAACAAGTTCTTCAAGGACGGGAGGGAGAATCCCAGCGATTACCCGCTTTACTTCATACCCCATAACGTTGTGCCGGACAACCATCCGGTTCACGTTGCCATCAACGAGAAGTACGGATACGATATCAAGAAGCAGGGCTATGTGAGAGACGCCCAGTACCTCAAGGCGATCTTCGAGATATTCGAGGACGACCCCGTCATCAAGGCAAAGGCGCAGGGTCTCAGCTCCACGAACCCGATCTTCGACTGTGCCTGGGCAGCGGTTAGGCCCTACACTACAATGGGTAAGGGAAAGTGCGACGGCGTCCTCTTCATTATATCGCTTGGCGGAGGGACTGGGACAGGGTTTGTAAACCCAATAGTGCAGCATATCAGATCCACGGGGAAGGGGGACTATCCAGTCTTCGTGATGGGGGCACTGACTGAAGAAGGGACGGCGTCGGACAGGGAGCAGTACGCAAAGGAGGGAAAGAGGAACCTTGGGGCGATCAGCTCCTTATACGACCTCCTCACCAAGGGGGAGGGCGTCGACGGCCTGATCCTCGTGGACAACCAGATCCTTCTCCAAAGATGCGAGGGCGATTATACCCTTGCAAACCGCTACCTGCACCAGATAGCGCTTCCCCTCGTGGCTGCGAGGGACTATCCTGGAGAGAAGCCTCCTAGCCCTGCCGTTCGGGCGTTCTGCGTTGAGGGATGGAGCTTCCCTCCAATCCTGGTCCCTTGCTATGCCAAGATCAAAAGAAGGTCCAATCCGGAGGCGGCCCTCGTCGAGGAGGCGTTCTCTAAGGGGTGCCTCTTCGGCTGCCAGCCGGAGGACGCCGATAAGGCAGCGGTCTTTTGCAGGGGCTACATCGACTCAAACGAGATCAGAAAAGCCATGCAGGCACGCATTCCCCGCCTTACCGATGATCAGATCGCTGTATGGCGAAAGCTCGGTGACAACAGGCATGACGAGGTCTTGATCCTCCTTAGAAATCCATACGGCTCGCCTGGGGCTTGCCAGAAGGAGGGAACGCTTGAGTGGAGGCTTCACAGGGTGATGACAAGCGCCATCGGCTATATCGAGGATCACAGATCCGACCTCCTTTACATCAAGGGCTACTCGGAATCGAGCGAGAAAGACGAGCTTACGGTCACCGATGAGACCAGAAACGCCCTGGATAATTACTTCTACGGGGAACGGGGTCTAAAGGAGGAGCTTAAGCTGGCGATGGGTCGGCTGGAGGGAGGGGAGAAGCCCTTCTTCAACCGTCCTCTGCGGATATTCGATCTCCTCAAGGCTGGCCACGGGTCAGCGGGCCCTATGGGCGATGAGTGCGCTGAGCTCACGCCGGCCCAGAGGGCAATGATACAGAGGATGATCCAGGAAGAGATCAAGTCGATGGGCCTCAAAGCCTGAGCTAGGATCTCGCCTTATCGTTCAACAGCTCCAAGATGCAAGAATGGGAGAACGGGGGATTCGATTCAAATGATCGCAGAAATGAGGGCTTTCATGAATAGCCAGTCGGGATCAAATGGGATCGAGCGCCCCTGGATCATCCGCTCTCTCCTAGTCCTTTTACTCTTTCTCTCTCCCTCCCTCCTAATTGGGACGTCCGCCGCGCTCGATGTCTCATCGAGTCAGGTATCTCCGGGCGACTCGATCGTTGTGAGCGGAGAGGCATCCCCCGGCGATGATGTCACGTTGAGCTCCAGCTTCCGGATGGATATTCCGGTAGTCGATGGCAGGTATGAGTACCTGGCCGATGGCGTGAGCATCCCAAGCAAGCCCAACCAGTTCACAGCAACAGCAAGCAATGTTGCCGATATGAACGTGGGCGTGAAGATGGGAATCTGGCTGACAAAGAGCATTCCAGCATCGTCGGGCCGGGCGAGCATCTCCCAGGGTGGCATCCCGCCCGGCCGGTATACGCTGAAGGTCTCGGGGCAGGCGGAGGAGGGCGCGTCTTTCGTGGAGATGGAGATCAGGGCCCGGACGACGGTGGAGGCAGATTCTGAGGGCCGCTACAGCCTGGAGATGGATACCGACGGCGTTCCGGAGGGCGTCTATGTGATCGAGGGCCAGGGCGATCGGGTGGAGGTCCGGATCGGCTCTGCTTCGCATGACGCCGTCTCCTCAGAATCAGAATCGCGCTCTTCGGGCACCTCCTCCTCCTCCGCCAAGTCGCGGATCGTGCCCGCCGCCGAAGGCAAGGCATCGAGCGGCGAGCCCTCTTCATCGAGCGGGCAGGCCTTGTCCGAGCCCGCCGAGGTCCCCCCGGCGGAGGAGCCGGCCCGGCTCGCAGAGCCCGCCGTAGGGGCGCCGCCGCCATCCGAGGCGCCGGGCGAGGGAGGAGGATTATGGCAGTGGATAATCGACCTGATATACGGCCTCCTTGGGATGAGCGCTTCCCCTGGCCCGGCGGCTGTCGTAGAGGGGCCGTCCTCCCAGGAGGCGGCGGCAGCTTCTGCCCCGGCGATTCCCGAGCCCTACTATGTGGAGCTGAAGAGGGCGGATGCGGACAGCCTGACAGACATCATCCGCTTTGCAGATAGCATCCGAAGCTTTGGCCGGGGGATGACGGTCTGGCAGAGGGCGGCGCTTTATCAATGGAAGTTCCGGGGCCACGGCTTCAACGTGACCTTCGCTTACGCGGACAGCTTCGGGGATACCGGTCGCGAGCATATCTGGCTGCTTGTGCATACGCGAAAGGGCGAGAGGATAGAGCTGGAGCCAAGCCCCAGCGAGATGGGGGCAAGCTGCATGGAGCCCCTGGAGCCGCGATACTCCGAGATCGACAGGGAGTACGCGGATATCTATGAGCTTTGCGCGGACCTGGGGGCTGAAAGAGTGGCCTGGTGGGATACTCGCCGGGGGCGCGAGGTGATGGGGGCGACGGTTGGGTAAGTGAATTCCTGCAATCGCTCTTGGTCCTCAAACAGCCCTCACTTCCCCGAGAATCGCTTCTCCGATTCCTGGTTTTAGGGTCCTTTTCATCACTAGATCCACCTTGACTCCCAATTTTTCGCCAAGCTCTCGTTCAAGCCGGATGAGCTCCCAGAGGGTAGGAGACCTTTCGAACTCCACAAGGATATCAAGGTCGCTCTCCTTATCAGCCTCCCCCCGAACGTAAGAGCCAAAGACCCCCAAGCTTCTCACACTATAGCGCTCGACGAGATCGGGCATGATCGCTCTGAGGATCCTGAAGATCTCCTCGATTGGGCGGAGATTCGACTCTGGAAGCTCTTCGACCATCGGATCACCTGAAGATACACATCCCCGCCAAGGTGATAAATCCTTTCTTGGGGGACGCATGGGGGATATTCGCGCAGATCTAGCCATTTGCGTGACAGCTAGGTATCGTTTTTCGTCCTTCGTGCATGATCCCACTTGGATCATTAACGTTTTCGATTGAGACAGATCATCAGATCTACTCTGCGGGGATGGATGGCCCCTTCTCGAACAGCTGGCGCTCGCCTTCATGAAGCCGGGAAGGAACGCCTTTGGATATATTCGGCAGATCACCCTCCCAGCCTCGTTCTGCATCGGCCCTCCACTGCCGGAGACGCCCCCCCGATGCCGTCCGCCCTGGGCAGAGCAGCTCTTCAATCCTCCTATTGGCCGAGGGATTGACCGGCGGCGGATCTTGCAAGCATTGGCGGAAACTCGATCATGGTATAGCCGAAGGGTCGCCGATGAGCGAGGTGAATATAACCGCACTGCATGCCGCAAGCGGCCGCCTCGACCACCGGAGAAGTAGTGCATGCGGCCGTCGCGGATCTCGCGCGCCGGGGTGGCGGAGGTAGCCTGGACCTAACCTCCCGGACGATCATTGCAAGAGCCATCCGGGGGCGGGCCTTACCTTTCCTCCGCCATCGCCAGCAGCAGCGGCCCGCCTCCACTCACCCGCATTCCCGCCGATCCTCCTCTCGGTGATCCTCAAGGTCATATACAGGCAATGGCTGAGGATCGCCGCAGCCTCGCGAATGGTCAGATCCCCTCGCCTGAAGAGCATGAATATGCATATCCTTCATCCCAAGGGCGACGGTCATTTGCCCGACATGGAGCCGCTTGAGCCGCGAAACTGAGAG